>JBEKRJ010000084.1:0-11029 GCA_049518835.1 Solirubrobacteraceae bacterium | reverse complement strand
TGGGGCCCTTCGGGCCCATCTCCTCCTCGTAGGAGACCTTGGAGCCCTCCGCGAGCGAGCGGTAGCCGTCGGCATTGATGTTCGAGTGATGCACGAACAGGTCGCGACTTCCCTCATCGGGCGTGATGAAGCCGAAGCCCTTCTCGTCGCTGAACCACTTGACGATTCCAGTTGCCATGTGGAGTGTTCCTCCGTAGCTTGTAGTGCTGCTACCGCGGAGGATTGCGATACCCCGGGGCCTGCACCTGCTCTCGCCGCCGGCTCTGAGGCACGGTCGGCCTGACGGCCGGGACGGTAGCACGGTCAACGGCTGCGCGCACAACTACTGCACACGTTTCACAGCCTGAACACAGGCGAAGGCTCCCACGCGATGGAAGATCCGATGCCAATCGGCCACAACGCCGCAGTTGCGCTGCGCGAGATCGAGCTGCGCGCGTCGCGCTCCTCGGGTCCGGGCGGCCAGCACGCGAACGTCACCGCGTCGCGCATCGAGGCCGTGTTCGACGTCGCCGCGTCGACCTCGCTGAGCGACGAGCAGAAGCGGCGGATCATCGCGCGCGCGGGTCCGCGGGTCGCGGCGGTGGCCCAGGACGCCCGCAGCCAGCTGCGCAACCGCGAGCTCGCGCTCGGGCGCCTGCAGCGCCGGCTGACCAACGCGCTCGCGTTCCAGCGCCCCCGCCACGCCACCCGTCCGACGTCGGCGTCGGTCCGCGCGCGCCTGCAGGGCAAGCGCCACCAAGCCCAGCGCAAGCGCTCACGGCGCGCGCCGAGCGAGGATGATTGAGCGGTGCGCTGGCTGGTGGACGGGATGAACGTGATCGGCACGCGGCCCGACGCCTGGTGGAAGGACCGCGACGCGGCGATGCTGGCACTCGTCGACCTGCTCGAACGGTGGGTGGTCGACAGCGGCGACGACGTCACGGTCGTGTTCGAGCGCCCCCCCTCGCCGCCGATCCGCTCGACCGTGATCGAGGTCGCGCACGCCCCCAAGCCGCGGCGCGACGCGGCCGACGACGAGATCATCCGGCGCCTGCGCGCCGACCCCGATCCGGGCGCGGTCCGGGTCGTGACCTCGGACCGGTTGCTCGCGGACCGCGCGTGGGCGGTCGGGGCGAGCGTCGAAGGGTCGGCGTCGTTCCGCGACCGGCTCGGCTGAGCGCGCGACGCGGGCGCGTCAGCCCGACCGCCCGCGCGCGCAGCGGCCCCGCCGGAGCCCAAGCCAAGCGCGCGCAAGCGCGCCCGATCACACCCGCCCCGGCCCTCGGCCGCGCCCAGAAAAAGTTGAAGAAAGGGCGAAGTTTGCCCGGCGCCCAGACCGCGCTTGCGACAATTCGTCGATGGCAGACGAACCCGCGCGCCGGTCGAATTCCGACCCCAGGCGCCGCTCCACCCCGGGACGCGGCGCGCCGGCGCCGGCGCCCGGGTGGCGGGTGACGCCGGCGCCCGACGGGCGCGGCAAGCAACCGGCCAAGCCGCGGCGCCGCGGCCCGGACCCCCGGTGGCTGATCGCGCTGCTGGTCGTCGTGCTGCTGGCCGCGAACCTGTGGATCTCCTCGACGGTCCTCGGCCCCAACCCGCGCGTGCGGATCCCGTACTACCCGACGTTCCTGGCGCAGGTCACGGACAAGAACGTCAGCCAGATCTCGTCCACCGGCGACTCGATCCAGGGCACGCTCAAGCAGGCGATCAAGTATCCGGCGACCAGCAACAGCGCCGCGACGACGTACTTCTCGACCCAGGTGCCGTCGTTCGCCAGCAACCAGAGCCTCGAAGCGCTGCTGGAGACCAACGGCGTGACCATCAACGCGCAGCCCACCAACACCGGGCCGTCGCTGCTCACGAGCCTCCTGTTCGGGTTCGGCCCGACGCTGCTGTTCGTGCTGCTGCTGGTGTGGTTCATGCGCCGCGCCGCGTCGGCCGCGGGCGGCGGGGCGGGCGGGCTGATGTCGTTCGGGCGCTCGCGCGCGCGCCGGGTCGAGGCCAGCGAGCAGCCGGTCACGTTCAAGGACGTGGCCGGGATCGACGAGGCCAAGGAGGAGCTGACCGAGATCGTCGACTTCCTCAAGAACCCCGACAAGTACCTGCGCCTCGGCGGGCGGATCCCGCGCGGAGTGCTGCTCTCAGGATCCCCGGGGACCGGCAAGACGCTGCTCGCGCGCGCGGTCGCCGGCGAGGCGGGCGTGCCGTTCTTCCAGATGTCGGCGTCTGAGTTCGTCGAGATGATCGTCGGCGTCGGCGCCTCGCGCGTGCGCGACCTGTTCGCGCAGGCCAAGGACGCCGCGCCCGCGATCATCTTCATCGACGAGCTCGACGCGGTCGGGCGCTCGCGCGCGGCCGGAGGCTCCAACATCAGCGGCGGCCACGACGAGCGCGAGCAGACGCTCAACCAGATCCTGACCGAGATGGACGGCTTTGACCCGCGCACGGGCGTGATCGTGCTCGGCGCCACCAACCGGCCCGAGATCCTCGACCCGGCGCTGCTGCGACCCGGCCGGTTCGATCGCCGCGTCGCCGTGCAGCCGCCCGACCGCCCGGGCCGGGAGGCGATCCTGCGCGTGCACACGCGCTCGGTGCCGCTCGCGCCCGACGTCGACCTCGGCTCGATCGCCTCCTCGACGCCTGGGATGGTTGGCGCCGACCTCGCGAACCTGGTCAACGAGGCGGCGCTGCGGGCCGCGCGGCGCAACCACACCCGCGTCACCCCGGAGGACCTGTACGCCTCGCTGGAGCGGATCGTGCTCGGCGCCGCGCGCAAGGTGATGCTGTCCGAGGACGACCGCCGCCGGACCGCCTACCACGAGTCCGGGCACGCGATCGTGGGGATGCTCACGTCGGGTGCCGACCCGGTCCGCAAGGTCTCGATCATCCCCCGCGGCCAAGCGCTCGGCGTGACCTTCTCGGCCCCCGACGCCGACCGCTTCAACTTCGACGAACGCCACCTGCTGGCGCAGATCAAGGTCGCGCTCGGCGGCCGGGTCGCGGAGGAGATCGTGTTCGGCGACCTCACGACCGGGGCCGAGTCAGACATCCAGCAGCTGACGCGGATCGCCCGCCACATGGTTGGACGCTGGGGCATGAGCCGCGCGATCGGCCCGATCGCGGTGCTGCCGATGGATGGCATCAACGCGCTGCTGCCGGGCGCGTCGGAGACCTCCGAGGCAACCCAGCGCCTGATCGACGAGGAGGTGCGGCGGATCGTCGAGTCCGCCCACGGCGAGGTGGGCGAGCTGCTGCGGGCCCATCGCGGGAACCTCGACGCGCTCGTCTCGGCGCTGCTCGCGCACGAGACGCTCGACGAGGCCGACGCATATGCGGCCGCCGGCCTGCCCCGCAGCGGCGAGCTGGCGGTGGCGCCGGTGCCGGCGGTGGTCGAGCCGGCCTGACGCGTGGCCGGCTACAGCGGCTGGCGGCCCGAGAAGCCGGCCTCGGGCGCGTGCCAGAAGCGAATCTCGGCCTCGTCGAGCAGCCAGCAGAGGTAGACCTCCGCGCCGTCGCGGATCGCGGGGAAGTCGACCAGCCCCCGCTGGGCGTCGCGCAGCACGATCTCGACCGCCTGCAGCTCGTCGGCGGCGCGGCTCAGCGCCACCAGCGGCAGGGCCAGCTCGCGGCCCGGGTAGGCGCCCCCGGCCTGGGGGTTGAGCGTCGCGAGCCCATCGGCGGCGCGCGACCCGAGGCCGGCCAGCGCTGCTCGCGCGGCGCGGATCCGGCGCACGCGCTCGACGACCCAGGGCCGGGCCGCGTTGGCTTCCGCGAGCGTGTAGTGGCGCGTGTGGCGCATGCGTGGCTGGCTGACTGATAGCGGATCGAGGGCGGTGGCGCGGTCCGCGGGTCCTCAGTCGCCCAGCCGCGTCATCCGAGCGAGCGCCTCGTGGCACTCGACCACGCGGCGCTTGACGGGATCGTTGTCGGGACGGTCGTGAACCAGGTCCCAGGTGCGGTCGGCGATCTCGCGGGCGGTCTCGGGGGTCGCGCTCTCCCACAGGCGGTTGACGAGCTTGAGCTCGAAGCTCTGCAGCTGATCGGCGGGCTCGCCGGGGGCCAGGCGAGGCAGCGGCTCCCCGGTCGTCTCCTTCCACATCCCGGTCGCGACCAGCAGGCGGTTGCGTAACGTGATCGGGTCCATGCGCAGCGGCATCATCCTAGAAGCCTGACGCAGGGCGCGCAGTGCTAGATGATGAGCGCATGCACGAGGAGATCGTGGTACCCGGCCTGGCGATCGTCGAGCACTCGTTCGAGGTCCCGCTCGACCATCGCCAGCCGGACGGCGAGCGGATCACCGTGTTCGCGCGCGAGGTCGCCGATCCCGACGGACGCGAGCGCCCGCTGCTGGTCTACTTCCAGGGCGGACCGGGCCACGAGGCGGCCCGCCCGACGCGCAACCCGTCCGCGCCGGCGTGGTTGGAGCGGGCGCTGCAGGACTTCAGGGTGCTGTTGCTAGACCAACGGGGTACGGGCCGGTCGACCCCGGTCGGCGCACTGCCCGGGCGGACGCCCGAGCAGCAGGCGGCCTACCTCGCGCATTTTCGCGCCGATTCGATCGTACGTGACGCCGAATCGATCCGCCGCGCGCTCGGCGTGCAGCGCTGGAGCGTGCTCGGCCAGAGCTTCGGTGGCTTCTGCGTCACCACCTACCTGTCGCTCGCGCCCGAGGGCCTGCGCGAGGCGCTGATCACCGGCGGCCTGCCGCCGCTGGACGGCGACGTCGACGCGGTCTACGCGCTCACGTACGCGTCGGTGATCGAGCGCAACCGCCGCTACCTCGAGCGCTACCCCGGTGACCGCGCCCGCCTGGCGCAGCTGCGCGAGCGACTGCTCGCGGGCGGCGAGCTGCTGCGCCTGCCGGGCGGCGACCCGTTGACATGGCGGCGCTTGCGCCAGCTCGGGAACCTGCTCGGGATCACGGGCGGCGCCGAGCAGCTGCACTACATCCTCGAGCTGGCGCCGGACTCGCCGGCGTTCGGGCACGATCTCCAGCACGCGACCGCGTTCGCCCGCAACCCGCTGTACGCGGTCGTGCACGAGGCCAGCTGGGCCGACGGCGCCGTCAGCGGGTGGTCGGCGCAGCGGATGGCGCCGGCGCAGTTCGAGTCCTGCGCGCTGCTGACCGGCGAGCACGTGTACCCGTGGATGTTCGAGGACTACGGGGCGCTGGCGCCGCTGCGCGAGGCGGCCGAGCTGCTCGCCGCGCGCCGGTGGCCGCGCCTGTACGACCCCGAGGCGCTGGCGACCAACGAGGTCCCCGTCGCGGCCGCGATCTACGTCGAGGACATGTACGTCCCGCGGGCGCTGTCGGAGCAGACCGCGAGCCGGATCCGCGGCCTGCGGCCATGGATCACCAACGAGTATGAGCACAACGGGCTGCGCGTCGACGGCGCGCGGATCCTCGGGCGGCTGCTGGACCTTGCGCGCGCGCGTGTGTGATGTGCTAGCTCGTCGGGGGGAGCTCCTGTTCGATCGTCAGCAGCTCGGCGAACAGGTCGCCGTGCTCGGCGACGCGCGCCAGCACCTGCTCGGTGTCGAACGTCAACAGCTGCGCGTCGCCCGCCTCGCGGCAGCTCGCGACCTCCTCCCAGCGCACCGGCGTCGAGACCGTCGGGCGCTCGCGGGCGCGAACCGAGTACACGGTCACGGTCGTCTTGTGCTCGTCGTTCTGGCTCCAGTCGACGAACACCTTGCCGGGGCGCAGGCTGCGGGTCATCCGCGAGACGACCAGCTCCGGCATCCGCTGCTCGAGCAGCTCGGCGACCCGGCGGGCGAAGTCCTTCGTCTGTGGGTACCCGACGGGCGAGCCGAGCGGCACGTACACCTGCAGGCCCTTGGAGCCCGACGTCTTCACGAATGTCTGCAGCCGCAGCTGCGTGAACAGCCCCCGCAGCACGAGCGCGACCTCGCAGCACTGCACGACGTCCGCGGGCGCGCCGGGGTCGAGGTCGAACACGAGCATCGTCGGGCGCGCCGGCGCCTGTGCCGTCGCCAGCGAGGTGTGCAGCTCGACGTCGGCGAGGTTCGCCAGCCAGATCAGCGTCGGGCGGTCCTGCGCAAGCGTGTAGTTGACCGCGCCGATCCGCTTGGTCGCGACCCACTCGGGCCGGTGCGACGGCGACTGCTTCTCGTAGAAGTACTCGGATTGCACGCCGTTGGGGTATCGCTTGAGCGTCAGCGCGCGGTCGCGCAGATGCGGCAGCACCGCCGGGGCGACCCGCGCGTAGTAGGCGATCAGGTCACCCTTCGTGAAGCCGGCGTCGGCAAACAGCACCTTGTCCCAGTTTGAGAGCTTCAGCGCGCGCCCGTCGGCGGTCACCGCCAGCGCCCCCTCGGGCAGCTGCTGCACCTCCTCAAACAGCGCCTCGGGCGAGTCCGCCGGCACGCTTTGCCGTCGCGGCGCGACCTCCCCCGCCGGCCGCGTGGCTTCGAGCGCGACCTCGCCGGCCGCGCGATCGTCGCGCAGGCCCTTGTACGACGGCGCGCGCATCACGCCGTCGGCGGTCCATTCGCGGAACTCGATCTCGGCCACCAGGCACGGCGCGACGAACTGCGCCTCGCGCGGAAGCTTCGGTCCGGACGCGAACGGGCTGGCGGCGCGGCGCAGCGGCGCGAGGCGCTCGCGCAGCTGCACGAGCGTCGCGTCCGTGAAGCCGGTCCCGACCCGGCCCGCGTAGCGCAGCGCGCCGTCGTCGTGGTAGCCCATCAGCAACGCCCCGATCCGCTCCGTGCGCCGGCCCTCGCCCGGCAGCCAGCCCCCGATCACGAGCTCCTGGCGCAGCGTGTGCTTGATCTTGATCCACGCCGGCGTCCGGCGGCCGGGGTCGTAGCGCGAGTCCAGCCGCTTGGCGACGATCCCCTCCAGGCCTTGGGCCGCGGTCGCCGACAACAGCCGTTCGCCCGCGCCCGGGTGCGCGGCGGGCACGCGCCACGCCGGCCCAGCCAAGGCGAGCGACTCCAGCCGCGCGCGGCGCTCGCGATAGGGCAGTGGCATCAGCGAGCGCCCGTCGAGGTACAGCAGGTCGAAGATCGCGTACACGACCGGATGGGCGCCCGACAGCCGGCGGACCGCCGACGGGGATGTCACGTGCATCCGCCGCTGCAGCAACTCGAAGCTCGGCTTGCCGCGCTCGTCGAAGGCGACGATCTCGCCGTCGAGCACCGCCTCACGCATCCCGATCGCGCCGACCAGCCCGCGCACCTCGGGGTAGGCGTCGGTGATCTCGTTCAGGTTACGGCTCTGCAGCCGCAGGCGCCCCGGCTGCAGATAGGCGATCGCACGCACGCCGTCCCACTTGACCTCGAAGCACCACTCGCGCTCGTCGCGGGGCAGCTCGCCGGCCCGCGCGAGCATCGGCACGAGCCGCTCGGGGATCGGCTCGCGCCCCGGATCCGCCGGCGGATCGATGCGATGGATCATCCAGTCGTTGCCCTCGTCGCGGCGCAGCGGGAACAGCCCGTAGCGGCCGGTCAGGCGCTCGCCGTGAAACGTGACCTCGACCTTGCGCGGCTCCCACTTGTGGGTCTCGTAGCGGCCCCGGTCCCAGATCCGCATCGTGCCGGCGCCGTACTCGCCGTCGGGGATCTGGCCCTCGAACTCGAGGTACTCGAGCGGGTGGTCCTCGGTGTGGACGGCCAAGCGGTTGTCGGCCGGGTCAGGCGGGATCCCGTTCGGGATCGCCCACGAGGCGAGCACGCCGTCGTGTTCCAAGCGCAGGTCCCAGTGCAGCCGGGTCGCGTGGTGCTCCTGGACCACGAACCGCCCGGCGGCGGTCGCGGGCGCTGGCGCGGGCGGCGGCGCCGGCGCCGGCGCCGGCGCGGGCGCGGGCGCGTGGCCGGCGGGCTCGGGCGTGGCGGCGAAGTCGCGCTTGCGCTTGTAGGCGGCGAGCTCGTCGCGAGGCATGGGCGTGAGTTTGACGGCCCGCGGGCGCGCGGGTGCCGGTGGGCGCGCGCGAGCGGGCTGCTTCTTCAGCAACGTTTACGCGTACGCGCGATCATTGCCGTGATGGCGCGCGTGCTGGTGGTTGACGACGAACCCGCGGTTAGGCGGGCGCTGGAGCGCGCGCTGCGCCTGGACCGCTACGACGTCGCGCTGGCGGCCGACGGCGAGGAGGCGCTCGACGCGCTGGCGAACACACCGGCGGACGCCGTGATCCTCGACGTCGCGATGCCGCGCGTCGACGGCCTCGAGGTCTGCCGGCGGATGCGCCAGGCCGGTGACCGCACGCCGGTGCTGATGCTCACCGCCCGCGACGCGATCGACGACCGCGTGATGGGGCTCGACGTCGGCGCCGACGACTACCTCGTCAAGCCGTTCGCGCTGCGCGAGCTCCAAGCTCGGTTGCGGGCGCTGCTGCGTCGCGCGAGCGAGGGGGCGGCCGAGGGCGAGGTGCTCCGCTACGCCGACCTGGTGCTCGATCCGGTCGCGCACGAGGTGCGCCGCGGCGAGCGGCTGATCGACCTGTCGCGGACCGAGTTCGCGCTGCTGGAGCTGTTCATGAAGCACCCCCGTCAGGTGCTGACCCGCTCGACGATCTTCGAGAACGTGTGGGGGTACGACTTCGGCCCGACCTCCAATGCGCTCGGCGTGTACATGGGCTACCTGCGGCGCAAGACCGAGGCCGGCGGCGAGCCGCGGCTGCTGCATACGGTCCGGGGCGTCGGCTACATCCTGCGGGACTGAGCGGGAGGCGTGCAGTGACGCTGCGCAAGCGACTTGCGCTGCTCGCCGCGGGGGCGGTGGGGATCGTGGTCCTGATCGCGGCGCTGGTCTGCTACACGGTCGTGCGAAACCAGCTGCGCGGGCAGGTCGACAACGCCCTGCGGATGCAGGCGACGGCGATCGAGAACAGCGGCTCCGCGGCCCTTGACCAGCAGGTGCCGGGGATCCCGGCGAGTGCCGGCGGTCCCGCCCAGTACGCCCAAGCCGTGCTTGCGGACGGGATCGCGGTTTCAATCCAGCAGTACGGCACGCTGCCGTGGGACGCCCACGTGGTGGCGGTGGCGCGCGGCAGATCGCCCTCCTACATGACCGACGTCAGCGTCGGGGGCAGTCAGCTTCGCGAGCTCGTCTTTCAGTGGCCGGTGTTCGTACGCGGCGATGGCCCCGCCGAGGCGGCGATCCAGCTCGCCCGACCGCTTGACGGCGTCGACCGGATCCTCTCCAACCTGCGGCTGGTGCTGTTGCTGCTCGGCGCCGGCGGCGTCGCGCTCGCCGCCGTGCTCAGCCGCCTGGCGGCCCGCCGCGTGTTGGCGCCGCTGCACGAGGTCGCCGAGACCGCGCAACAGATCGGCGAGACCGACGACCTCTCGCGCCGGCTGCGGATCTACGCCGAGGACGAGGTCGGCCAGCTCGCGCGGCGCTTCAACGCGATGCTCGAGCACCTCGAAGCCTCGCGCGCGGCCCTCGACGAGTCCGTCCGCGCCCAGCGACAGCTGGTCGCGGATGCCTCGCACGAGCTGCGCACACCGGTCACGAGCCTGCGCACCAACGTCGAGGTGCTGCTCGAGAGCGGCGAGCTCGGCGAGGAGGATCGCCGGCGGCTGCTGCACGACGTCGTCGAGCAGAGCGAGGAGCTGACCGAGCTGGTTGCCGACCTGATCGAGCTCGCGCGCGGCGATCAGCCCGCCGGGGCGACCGAGGACGTGCGGCTCGACCGGCTGATGGAGCAGTCGGTCGCGTGGGCGCGGCGCAACGCGGGCACGATCACGTTCGCGACCGAGCTCGCGCCGGTGACCGTCGAGGGCGTCCCCGAGCGGCTCGAGCGCGCCGTCAACAACCTGCTCGACAACGCCGCGCGCCACTCGCCGCCCGGCGGGACCGTGCATGTGACCGTCGACGAGCACGGCGTCACCGTGCGCGACCACGGCGACGGGATCGCCGAGGACGAGCTGCCGCACGTGTTCGACCGCTTCTTCCGCGGCGCCAACAGCCGCCACCGCCAGGGCAGCGGGCTCGGGCTGGCGATCGTCAAGCAGGTCGCCGAGCAGCACGGCGGCTCGGTCACCGCCGCCAACGCCCACGACGGCGGCGCGATCTTCCGGCTCGCGCTGCCGGCGCGCGCCGCCGAGGACTGCGGCGAGGACGCCGGCGAGCCGGTCGGGGCCGACGCGCTTTAGCAGGGAAGGGGAACTCGGGAGCTCATCGGCTACGGCGCCGGCGGGCGGGCCATGCGGGCCTGGCGCGCGACCGCGAAGCGCTTGCGCAGCAGCCAGAGCAGCAGCGCGAACACGGGCACGACCGCGAGCGCGAGCAGGGCGCGCCGCCGCGGCTCGCCGAACGCCAGCACCAGACCGGTCTCGACCGCCACCGCGGGGATGCCTGCCAGCAGCGCCGCGTGCGAGCGGTAGCCGGAGAAGTGCTCGCGGGCGGTCACCTCGACGACGCCAAGCGCACACACGATCACGCCGACGATCAACGCGGCGCCGCCACCGCGCAGGACGCCTACGACGACGCCAATCGCGCCGGCGAGGATCGCCAGCTCGGAGATCGGCAGCCCCCCGAACGGGCTCGGCGGGCGCTCGCCAAACGCCCCGACCGGCGTCGAGCCGCGCGCGGCCTGGACGCGGCGGGCGGGCGGGTGGGGCGGGTGGGGCGGCACGGAGCGACCGGGCCTGGCGGCTGCGCTCGGCGGCGTCCGGCCGGCCGAGCCGCCGGCGTGGCGCCGCTTACGCGAGCGCCGCTGGGAGCCCTGGCCGGTCACTGGTCCGCGAGGATAGTGGCGCGGGCGGCGGCGTGACGTGCTTGCCAGCGGGCCGAAAGCCGTAAAGTTGCAGCATGAGTGCGGAGGTTGTGCTGGCGTGAGCGCCGTGAAGCTCAAGGTCTGGGGCGCGCGCGGCTCGATCCCGACGCCGGGGCCGGGAACGGTCCGCTACGGGGGCAACACCTCGTGCGTGCAGATGACGCTGTCGGATGGCAGCACGCTGATCCTGGATGCCGGCACCGGGATCCGCAACCTCGGCCTCGCGCTGGCGCCCTCGACGAGTCCAATCCACATCCTCCTCACCCACCTGCACCTCGACCACATCCAGGGCCTGATGTTCTTCG
>JBEKRJ010000083.1:0-11109 GCA_049518835.1 Solirubrobacteraceae bacterium | reverse complement strand
ATTGCACGGTCACGTCCTCGACGAACACGTGCGGCGCCAGCAGCACGAGCGCCGAAACCGGCTGATGCGCGGCGTAGATCACCGCGATCGACGCGCCGTCGCTGTGGCCGACCAGCACCGGGTCGACGACCCCCAGCGCCGCGAACAGCTCGGGCAGCACCTCGAGCGCCTCCTCGTGGAAGAACGCCGGCGTCCGCGCTCGTGGCGGCGGCGCCGAGCGCCCGTGCCCGTAGCGCGAGAACGCGATCAGCCGCCGCCCCGTCGCCCCGTGCAGAGCCGCGGGGAACCCGCGCCACAGCCCGACCGAGCCGAGCCCTTCGTGCAGCAGCACCAGCGGCGCCCGCCCGCCCTGACCGGACGACCCGGACGACCCGGGCGACCCGAACGAACCGACCGAACCCGCCACGCCGGGCGGCGCGGGCAGGTCGAGGACCTCGATCCCCAGCCCGCCGACCTGCACCCGCCCGGCACCGGTCACGCGTCAGGGCACGCGGAGGACTCAGCCACTGGCGACCACGACGGACTTCGTCTCGGTGTAGAAGTCGAACGCCTCCTGACCGTGCTCCTTGCCGTAGCCGCTGGACTTCCAGCCGCCGAACGGAAGCTCGTCGTAGACCTTCGTGCGCGAGTTGATCCAGGTGTAGCCGGCCTCGATCCGCTCCGCCGCCTGGCGCGCGCGGTGCAGATCGCGGGTCCAGACAGAGGAGCCGAGCCCGAACTGCGACGCGTTGGCCCGCTCGATCGCCTCGTCGAGGTCGCGCACCCGCCACACCGGCAGGGCCGGCCCGAACACCTCCTCGGTCGCCATCGGCGCGTCGTGCGGCGCGTCGACGACGACGGTCGGCATGTAAAAGAAGCCGTCGGCGAGCTCGGGCTCCACGGGCGCGCCGCCGCCGGCGGTCAGCTTGCCGCCGGCGTCGAGCGTGCGCTGCACCTGGCCGGCGACCTCGTCACGCTGGGCGGCGGTGTGCAGCGGCCCCATCTGCGTCTCCCGCTCGTCGCCGCGACCGACCTTCAGCCGCTTGGCCTTGGCCGTGATCTGCTCGATCACCTCGTCGGCGACGGACTCGAACACGTACACGCGCTTGATCGCCAGGCACGCCTGGCCGCAGTTGTAAAAGCGCCCCATCGACGCGGCGCTGGCGGCCGCGCCGACGTCGGCGTCGTCACAGATGATCATCGGGTCCGAGCCGCCGAGCTCGAGCGTGACGCGCTTGGTCCCGCGCGCCGCGAGCGCCATGATCTGCTCGCCGACGGGCGTCGAGCCGGTGAACGCGATCTTGCGCACTTGCGGATGGGTCACGAGCGCGTTGCCGGCGATCGAGCCGCTGCCGGTGACCACGTTGAACACGCCGGCCGGCAACCCGCCCTCGGCCAGCAGCTCGGCGAACCGCAGCGTCGTCAGCGGCGTCGTCCCCGCGGGCTTGGCGACGACCGTGTTGCCCGCGACGAGCGCCGGCGCGAGCTTGTTGCACAGCAGCGTCGTCGGGAAGTTCCACGGCACGATCGCCCCGACCACCCCGAGCGGCCGGCGCAGCACGATCCCGTCGACGCCCGGATCGAGGTTGGGCGTGTGCGCGCCGCGCAGCGCCTTGGACAGGCCGACGTAGTGCATCAGCGTGTCGATCGCCTTCGTGACCTCGATCCGCGCGTCGCGCAGCGTCTTGCCCTGCTCGCGCGTCAGCAGCGGGATCAGCTCGTCGAGGTGCTGCTCGGCGTGGTGGGCGGCCTTGCCGAGGATCTCGCCTCGCTTCGAGACCGCCAGCGCCGACCAGTCGCCAAACGCGCCGCGCGCGGACTGCACCGCGGCGTCGACGTCGGCTTCGCTCGCGCCCGCCACCTCGGCGAACACCTGTCCGGTGCCGGGATTGGCGACCGGTAGCGGCGGACCTGCGTTGGCGTGCTCGTGGCCGTCGATCCAGGCGCCGGCGTGGGTCGTGATCGTCTGCGTGCTCATGCGTCTAGTTCAGTGCTCCTCGCGCGCCGTCGTTCAATGAATGCCCGCGCGCCGTTGGTCAGCGCTCCGAGCGCTCCGAGCGCTCCGTCAGCGAGTCAGCGAGTCACTCGGAGGCGCGCACGCGGCTCGTTGTCAGGTATCGCTTACGGTACTGCTGATACTCCTGCGCGGCCGTCCGCGTCCAGTTCAAGGCCGCGCCCGACAGCTGCTTCTTCTCCTGCGCCGGCACGCCGGCGCCGAGCGTCCCCGGCCGGATCTCGGCGCGCTCGGGCACGACGGTCCCGGCCGCGATCATCGCGCCCGAGCCGACGCGGGCGTGCTGGAGCACGATCGAGCCCATCCCGACCAGCGCCTCGTCCTCGATCACGCACCCTTCCAGCAACGCTCCGTGGCCGACCGTGACGCGCGCGCCGACGACCGTCGGCAGCCCCTTGGCGCAGTGGATCACGACGTTGTCCTGGATCGAGGACTCCTCCCCGATCTCGATCCGCGACGAGTCGCCCCGCAGCACCGCCCCGAACCAGATGTTGGCGCGGTCGCCGACCCGCACGTCGCCGACGAGCACCGCGGTCGGCGCCAGCCACACGTCGGCGCCGATCGTCGGCGCGACGCCGTCGAGCTCGATCAGCATCCCCATCGGCGCCGACCCGTCAGCCCGCCCGCCGGCGCCGGCTGCGCCGCGCGTCGTCGTAACCGCCCGCGTGCCAGTCGCCGCCGAGGATCAGGTTCATCAAGAACGCGAGCACGTCGTCCCACGCCGCGAGCGTCTCGCGCGTGATGAAGATCGGCCACGCGGCGCCGTAACGCGCGATCGTGCCGACGGCGCGGACCGCCGACCACGTGCGGTCGGTGACCGTCCGGTAGCTCTCGTCAGCGCGCGCGAGCATCGGCCGCCGCCGGCAGGTGGTCGGCGAGCGTGACGTCGCCGAGGAACTCCTCGACCAGCGGCGCGACCTCGTCGGGGCTGTCGATCATGAACAGGTGGCCGCCGCCGCGCACGACGTGGTGGCGCGCGTTGCGGATCCGGTGCGCGAGCACCGCGCCGTTGATCGCCGGCACGATCGGGTCGTCGTCGCCGCTGAGCACGAGCGTCTGGTGGGGCAGCGTGTGCAGCCACGGCAGGCTGGTGAACGTCATCACGCCGAACGCCTGCATGTAGTAGCCCTTCAGGCTCGGCGGCTTGGAGCGCCGGGCAGCCGCGTGCTCGTGCACGAAATCGCGGTCGCGCCACTTCTCGCCGCCGAGGAAGATCGGCGCGACGAGCTTGAAGAACGTCGTCGAGTAGTAGCGCAGCGGCGTCGCCATCACGCCCAGCGCCCACGGGCGCCCCGGCACCATCCCGGCACCGCAGGCGGTCGCCACCAGCACCAGCCGCCGCACCCGGTCGGGGGCCTGGCGGGCGAGCTGCTGCGCGACGGCGCCGCCCATCGAGACGCCGAGCACGTCGACCTGCTCGAGCTCGAGCCCGTCGAGCAGCCCCTCGACGATCGACGCCAGCCCGGCCATCGTCAGCGGCCGCGACGGGGTCGAGGAGCGGCCGCAGCCCGGCATGTCGAACATGATCAGCTGCGTGTGCCTGATCGCCTCGGCGAACGGCTCGCACATCTCGACGTTGGCGCCGATCCCGCCGATCAGCAGCAGCGGCCGGCCGTGCCCGCGGACGACGACGTTCACCCGCAGCCCGTTGACGACGACGGTGCCCGACCGCGGCTCGCGCGGTGACTGCTCGTCGAGGGCAAGGGCCTCGTCCACCACCGGCACGTTGGCTGCGCTCACTTCGTCTCCTCCGCTCGAGTGCCCCTGCCGTCGAGGCGCAGGCTATCACGTGACAAGCGTCATCAATGCGACGAGCGCAAGCCGTCTGTCTCGCGTCTGACAGCACCACGCCCGGCGCCCCGGCGCGTCCTGAGGACGCCGGCGCCGGCCGGCGGGCGTCACTCGTCAAGCGGCGAGAAGTCGCCCTTGCGCGCGCCGCAGACTGGACAGAACCAGCCATCGGGGATGTCGGCAAAGCGGGTCCCCGGCGCGACGTCGCCGTCGGGGTCTCCCTCGGCCGGGTCATACACGTAGCCGCACAGCTCGCAGTTCCACAGGCCGCCGTCGTCCGGCACCGCGCGGACGCTACCAACAACAGTCGGCGGCCCGCGGGCAGACTGGTACGGTCTCGCCATCGGTATTGGAAGGCTCGCCGCCCGCCCAGCGGGATCGCAGCGGACGGCGCACCTGGCACCCGCGATCCCAGTTTGGGGGTTCTCAGCCCATGACCGAGGAGCAGCTCCTCGAGCGCATCAAGAGCGGCAAGCTGATCGAGGGTCCGGAGTACGCCACCGAGCGCTACGTCGAGGGACTGAAGCGGACGCTGATCGTGTCGGGCGACACCGAGCTGATCAGCGCGCCCGCGTACATGCGCGCCGCCCAGGACGCGCCGCGGATCAACTCCTACATCTCGGTGACCGGCATCGTCCAGGACGAGCTCGGGCACGCGCACATCGCCTACCGCCTGCTGCGCGATCTCGGCGTCGACGTCGAGGCGCTCGTGTACGAGCGCGACCCAAAGGACTTCCGCCACCCGTACGCGTTCGACGTGCCGCTGGACAGCTGGGCCGAGATGGTCGTGGCCAACGCCTTCTATGACCGCGCCGGGTTCACGATCCTCGACGACGTGTTCGAGAACTCCAGCTATGGCCCGTGGAAGCGGGCGCTGGTGAAGGTCGGGCGCGAGGAGACCTTCCACCTGCGCCACGGCGAGCAGTGGGTCGCGACGATGTCCGAGGATCCCGAGGCCAAGCGCGAGCTGCAGCGCGCGATCGACTGGATGTTCCTGATGACGCTCGAGTGGTTCGGGCTGCCGGACTCGCTCAAGCGCCACGGCGAGCAGATCGAGTACGGGATGAAGGGCTCGACCAACGACGAGCTGCGCCAGAAGTGGCTCTCGACGGCGGTGCCGCTGTGTGACAAGCACGGCCTCGACGTCCCCGCGCACTTCGACGCCGAGCGCGGCGAGTGGGTGCTCGACTGCCCGTTCCCGCTCGACTTCGACGAGCAGGAGAAGCGCTGGTGCTTCGACGAGGGCGAGATCGACTGGGGCGAGGTGCTACACCGCTGGAAACGGCGCGGGCCCGCCAACGAGGAGCTCGTCGACCAGGTGCAGCGCGGCTATCGCCAGATGGTCAAGGTGCTCGACCGCAACGGGGCGCCGCGATGACCGCCGAGCAGCTGACCAGCGCGCTGCGCGACGTCAACGACCCCGAGTACCCGATCAGCATCGTCGACATGGGGCTCGTGCGCGGCGTCGAGCTGCATCGGCGCACCGCGCGCGTGCGGCTCACCTACACGTCGATGGGGTGCCCGTGCACGGAGCTGATCACCGCCGACGTCCGCGCCCGGCTGCTGTCGCTCGAGGGCGTCGACGAGGTCGAGATCATCGAGACCTTCGACGAGTGGAAGCGCGAGCACATCAGCGCCCGCGGGCTGAACACGTTGCGCGGCCTGGGGGTCGGCTGAGATGCGGCCCGAGCGCGAGCACGAGTACTACGACGTGTTCGCCCGGCGCAAGGCGGGCGAGCCGCTGCAGCACGTCGGCACGGTCGGCGCGAGCGAGGGCGACGACGCGGAGGTGTTCGCGTACAAGCTGTATGACCAGTGGCGCTGGAGCGACATGTTCGTCGCGCCGCGGCGGTGCCTGATCGAAGTCGTGCGCCCGGAGTAGCCGATGACCCGCTATCTGATCTTCAGCCGCGAGCGCTACGAGGACCCGCTGTCGCTGCGCGGCGAGCTGCAGGCGGCCGACGACGACGCCGCCGCGCAAGGGGCCCGCGAGCGGGTCCCCGACGGCTGCGTCGAGCTGCAACTCGTCCCGGAGACCGCGATCCGCTGGATCGTCGGGCCCAGCGGCGAGCAACCGTCGAGCGAGGAGGTGGCGCGTGTCTGACGCTGCCGCGGAGGCGCGGGAGCCGACGATCGAGGAGACCGAGCTCGCCGAGTTCGTCGCCTCCGGGTATGCGCTGTCGGCGCTCGTGAACCTGATCCTGGTGCTGGCCGACAACAAGTACTTCCTCGGCCGGCGCGTGTCGGAGTGGTGCCCGGGCGGACCGTCGCTGGAGAGCGCGGTCGCGGCGGCGGCGATCGCCCAGGAGGAGCTCGGCCATGCGCGCGCCCTGTACCCGCTGCTCGAGGAGCTGCCGCTCGTGGAGGTGCCGGCGCCGCTGCAGCGCGGCCACGAGCGCGAGCGCAAGTACACGGTGAGCGTCCTCGCGCAGCCGCTGCCGACGTGGCCCGACGTCGTCGCCGCGCTGATCCTGATCGACCCGGCGCTGACGACGATGTTCCGGGCGCTGTCGGAGTGCCGCTACGAGGACCTGCGCAAGCGCGCCGCGCGCGTGCCGGGCGAGGAGGCGTTTCACCGCAAGTACGCCGACGGCCGCGTCCGTGACCTGACCCGCACCGACGGCGGGCGCCGCACGCTGCAACAGCGCGTCGACCAGCTGCTGCCCGAGATGCTGTGCTGGTTTGGCCCCCCGGGCGAGCGCGGCGTGCAGGAGCTCAAGCGCGAGCACCTGCTCGGCCTCGACAGCGACGAGCTGCGACAGGCGTACCTCGACGAGATCGCGCCGCTGCTGGTGCAGTCGGGAATCGACCTGCACTGCGCGCGCGACGGCGACCGGTGGACGATCCCGGAGCTGCCATGGAACCGATGGAACCCGCTCCAGCGCCGCCTGCAGACGTGAGCGCCGAGCCGGTGCGCTGCACCTGGTGCGACGCCGCCGAGGTCGAGCGGATCGCGCAGTGGGGCCCGCAGCTGCTGACCGAGCAGTACATCTGCCTGGCCTGCCACAGCCCGTTCGAATGGATTCGCAAGCGCTGAGCCCCGCCGACGGTCCGCTGCGTTGCGAGCTCGCCGGCGGCGTGCTGACGGTCGCGCTCGCGCGGCCCGCGCGCCGCAACGCGATCGACGAGCCGATGCAGGACGCGCTGCGGGCCGCGTTCGAGCGCGCCGCGACCGACCCGGCGGTGCGCGGCGTGATCCTGACCGGCGACGGGCCCGCGTTCTCGGCCGGCGGCGACCTGTCGCGCTTCGAGCGCGACTGGGACCCGCGCGAGTTTCGCTTCGACAGCCACCGGCTGACGTCCGTGATCACGCTCGTCGAACGGCTCGAGAAACCCGTCGTCGCGGCGATCAACGGCGTCGCGACCGGCGCCGGCACGCAGCTGGCGCTGGTCTGCGACGTGCGCCTCGCAGCGGCCAGCGCGCGGTTCGTGTTCCGCGAGGGGCGGCTCGGGATCATCCCCAGCCACGGCGGCTGCACGCGACTGGTGAAGCTGATCGGGCTCGCGCGCGCCCGCGACGTGCTGCTCGGCGGCGAGCAGCTGAGCGCCGAGCAGGCCCACCAGCTCGGGCTGATCACCGAGGTGCTGCCAGACGACGGGCTGCTGGCGGCCGCGAATGCGCGCCTGGCGCTGATGCTCGAGCGCTCGCCCCAGGCCTACGCGGCCGCCAAGCGGCTGTTGTGGCTGGCCGCCAACGTCGACCTCGAGAGCGGCATGGTCGCCGAGGCGCTCGCGCAGAGCATGCTGATCGGGACCGAGGAGCACCGCGCCGGCGTCCAGGCAGCACGCCGGCGGCTCGCGTCACAGGACGGCTGACGGCTTGGGGCTCTGCCCCGAGGCCCGGCTGCGGGTGGCGCACTGTATCGCCGGGCACCCGGCCCGCACCGGCGATACATTGCGCCACCCGCGCCCGACCCGCTGGGCAGAGCCCCAGAGCGGTTCAGCGCCCGCCGGCCGGCGCCTGCAGCTCGGCGTCGGGGTCGGCCAGCGCGGCGCGGGCATCGCTGACGTCGGCCGCCGCCGCGATCAGCTCGCGCGCGGCGCCGAGGTCTTGGCTGCGGCCAACCGCCAGCGCGGCGACGAGCCGGCCGCCGTCGAGATACCAGATCGTGAACGCGCCGTCGGCGAGGCTGCCGCGGACGATCTCCTCGTCCCAGCGGCTCGCGGGGCCGACGTACTCCAGCGACGCCCAGTCCGACAGGTCCGAGAAGAAGTACGGCACGACGTCGTGCGCACGCGGGTCGTCGAGCATCGCGCGCGCGACCGTGCGCCCCTGCTGCTCGGCCACGTCCCAGTGCTCGATCCGCATCAGCTCGCCGCCGTGCACGACGCTCGCGTACTCGCACATGTCGCCGGCGGCGAACACGCCGGGGGCGGAGGTCTGCAGCGACGCGTCGGTCTTGACGCCGCCGCGGGGCCCGAGCTCGAGCCCCGCCCGCTGCGCGAGCGTGATGTCGGGGACGACGCCGGCGCCGACGATCACGGCCTGCGCCGGGAGCCGCTCGCCGGCGGCCGTCAGCACCGCGCTGACGTGGCCGTCGGTGCCCTCGAACGCGGCCACCTCGTCGCCGCCGCGCACGGCGATCCCGTGCGCGGTCAACAGCTCCTGGAAGTAGCGCCCCGCCTGGGCGCCGAAGCCGCGCTCGAGCGTGACCGCCTCCTGCATCACCAGCGTGCAGCGGCAGCCGAGCTCGGTCAGCGAGGCCGCGACCTCGGTGGCGATGTAGGAGCCGCCGACGAGCACGACCTGCTCGGCCTGCGCGGCGCCCGCGCGGATCGCGTCGGCGTTGCGCAGCGTGCGCAGGTAGTGGATCCCCTCGAGCTGCGCGCCGTCGACGCGCAGGCGCCGGATGTTGGCGCCGGTGGCGAGCAGCAGGGCGCCGAACGCGACCGTCTCCTTGTTGGATAGCTTCACCGTTCGCTCGCCGGGGTCGAGCGACAGGGCGCTGGTGCGCGTCAGCAGCGCGACCTCGTGGTCGGCCCACCAGTCCGCCGCCGCCAGCATCGTGTCCGCGCGTGACGAGCGCCCGCGCAGGTAGCCCTTCGAGCACGCCGTGCGGTCATACGGCGGGTCGGGGTCGCGGCTGACGAGCACGATCGAGCCGTCGGCGCCGGCGTCGCGCAGCGCACGGGCGCAGCTGTAGCCGGCGACGCCGCCGCCGACGATCAGGTAGTCGGCCGCGCGCGTCATCCGAGGTCCCGCAGCTTGAAGCGCTGGATCTTGCCGGTCGCCGTCTTCGGGAGCTCGTCGACGAACTCGATGAAGTGCGGGAACTCGTAGCGGCGCAGGCGGGCCTTGCACCACGCCTGCAGCTCGAGCGCGAGGTTGTCGTCGACGCGCTCCTGGCTGCGGCACACGACGTACGCCTTGACCCGCGTCGTGTACTCCGCCTGGATGCCGATCGCGGCGGCCTCCTGGACGCGCGGATGCTCGATCAGCGTCGCCTCGATCGCGATCGGCGAGGCCCACAGGCCGCCGACCTTGATCATGTCGTCGGCGCGGCCCTCGTACGCGTACACGCCGTCCTCGGTGCGCATGTAGCGATCGCCGGTGAAGTACCACTCGCCGAGCAGGCACCGCTTGGTCTTCTCGTGCTGGTGCCAGTAGTACGCCAGCGCGCTGTCGCCCTTGACCAGCAGGTGCCCGACCTCGCCGTCGGCGACCGGCTCGCCGTCGTCGTCGACGAGCTTGAGCTCGTAGCCGGCGACGGGGCGCCCGCTGGTGCCGGGATGGATCTCGCCGGGGCGGTTCGAGCAGTAGATGTGCAGCATCTCGGTCGACCCGATGCCGTCGATGATCTGCAACCCGGTCGCCTGCTCCCAGCGGCGCATCACCTCGGGCACCAGCGGCTCGGCGGCCGAGCAGCACATCCGGATCGAGCTGCAGTCGGTGGCGGCGGCCTCCGGCGCCGCGGCCAGCGTCCCGTACAGGGTCGGGACCGAGAAGAACAGCGTCGGACGGAAGCGCTCGATGCAGTCAAAGATCCGCGCCGGCAGCGGCTTGCCCGGCATCAGCACGGTGCTCGCGCCGACCGCGTAGGGGAAGCTCATCCCGTTGCCCATCCCGTAGGCGTGATAGAGCTTGGTCGTCGAGAACGCGATGTCGCGCTCGCGGATCTGCAGGATGTCCTTGCCGAACCCCTCGACCGTGCACGGGATGTCGTGCTGGAGGTGCACGGCCCCCTTCGGCAGCCCCGTCGAGCCGCCGGAGAACAGCCAGAAGGCGACGTCGTCGCGGTGCGTGTCGGCCGGCGCCAGCTCGCCGCCGTGCGCCGCCATCACGGTCTCGAGGTCGTCGATCCCGTCGCCGGCGCCGTTGACCGAGAACAGGTCCGGCGCGCGCGCGAGCGCCGCCAGCGCCGGCACGATCCGCTCCAGCGCCGCCGCTTCGGCGATCACCAGCGACGCCCCGGCGTCGGCGATGAAGTGGGTGAAGTTCGCGCTCGAGTCCAGGTAGCTGACCGGGACCGGGACGGCGCCGATCCGGATCGCGCCCAGGAACACGGTCGGCCACATCGGCGTGTCGTCGAGCGCGATCACCACCCGCTGCTCGCGCTGCAGCCCGAGCGAGCGCAGCGCGCGCCCGGCGGCGCAGATCCGCTCGTGCAGCTGCGCGTAGGTGACCTCCTGCTGCTCGCAGCGGATCGCGACCTTGTCGCCCCGGCCGGCCTCGAGGTTGTCGTCGATCAGCGTGCTGACGTTGTAGCGCTCGGGTAGCTCCATCCTCACTCACTCTCCTTTGCACGGCGTGCGCACAGGCCGGCGCGTGTCGCGCCGGCGCTGGTAACTGGCTGCCCACCGATGGACTTCTCGGCCAACGTGCCCTCTCCTCGGGGATGGCGAGGCGGCGATCGTACACCGCGCCGCGCAAACCTGTAAGGATCAGATTGCACCCGGCGCACATAAGACATCGTTTGCGAGATCGTCACGTGTTAGTCTCAACATAGGACCTCAAGGAGCACAAGGAGAGAGGCGAGATGAAGTTCACCGATGTCTGCATCCCGCTCAGCGCTGCGTGGTCGTCGCCGTTCGTGCGCTGGCAGGGGCCCGCGGCCGAGATCTCGAGCCTCGACCTCGCCCATCAAGTGACACAGCGCGCGCTCGCCGACCGCGCGGTCCAGTGGCCGTTCGAGGAGCTCGTGCTCGGCACGACGATTCCGCAGCTGCACTCGTTCTACAGCGTGCCGACGCTCGCGGCGCGGCTCGGGCTGGGGACGATCTCGGGGCCGCTGATCGCGCAGGCGTGTGCGACCTCGGTCGCGTGCCTGCACGCTGGCGCCGCCAGCCAGAACGGCTCGGCGTTGGGCGCGCGCCTGGTCGTGACC
>JBEKRJ010000082.1:0-11114 GCA_049518835.1 Solirubrobacteraceae bacterium | reverse complement strand
CAAGGAACTGCGCCCCCACTTCCTTGACCCCTCCGGGAGGGCCCAGACGGAACGTGGGTCCTCCCGGAGATTCTTAAGCCCTTTAGCGCCTCCAGCCCGGTGCCGGCGCTGATCCGCTGTGGCTCTTGTCTCGAGTCCGATGCATCGCCGGCGCCTCGCACGGGGAAGGAACGTGCTGGGGCGAGAGTCCTTGTTGATGACCCACATGTAGAGCGGGTCCCGAGCAACCACGAACTGGGAGCAGCGGATGGTCATCGACAAGCAAAGGAAGAGACGCGCGGGCGGCGCGGCTGCGGCGGTATGCGTGGCGTTGCTGGCCGCGGCGTGTGGCAGCACCAGCAACTCGAGCTCGACTGCGAGCTCGGCGCCGGCCGCGGCGTCGACAACGGTGAGCACGTCGAGCGCCTCGGCAGCGGGCGTGGCGGTTGGCAGCGCAAAAGGGCCCGACGGGACGTACCTGACCGGCGCCGGCGGACGGGCCCTGTATCTGTGGGTGGCCGACAGTGACGGAGCCTCGAGCTGCTCGGGTGCCTGCGCCAAGGCTTGGCCGCCGCTGACGACGACCGCGACACCGGTCGCTTCGGGTGGCGTGCAGGCTTCTGACCTGGCCACGATCACCCGTTCGGACGGCACCAAGCAGGTGACGTACAAGGGGCACCCGCTGTACTACTTCATCGCCGATCCGAGCGCCGGCACGACCAAGGGTCAGGGCAGCGACAGCTTCGGCGCGAAGTGGTGGCTGGTCGCTCCGTCCGGCGTGGCGATCACCACCGGCGGCTCCTCGCGCGCGTCCGGATCCGGTGGCTCGACGAGCACGTCGTCCTCAGGCGGCTGGGCCTGACCGGTGCGCGCGCTGCGGGCCTAATGCGCACGTGCCACAGGTGTCCGCCGCTGCGCGCGCGGACGTTGGACCGGACCGCGCGCTGAGGGTGGTGCGGCGGCCGGCGCGGCCGATCGCCTCGCTGGCATCCGCCGGCGTGGTCGTCGCCGGCCGTGCCGCAACGCTGCTCGTGATCGGCCTCGTCGCGGGTGGACAGCTGCTGCTGACGGGGATTCTGGACGGCGTGACGATCGCTCACGTCGCGACGCCGGTGTCGAGCTTCGGGGCCGGCGCGCCAGCCGGTCCGCTGGCGAAGGCGAGCGCACAGACCTCGTTGCTGTACATCTGCGGCGGGTTGCCGCTGTTCCTCGGCGGTGAGCTGGCCAGCCCGGCGAAGACGATCCGCCGTGGCGTGGTGGGCGCGTTTCCTGGTGTGCGCGTTGCTGGTGGTGCTCGCGGTCGCGCCGCTCGCGGCCGCGCCGGGCTTGTCGCGCACCGACATCCCCGGCGTCAGCGTGGTAGCGCAGTTCGCCGGTGCCGGCCTGGCGCGGGCGGTCGGTATCGGCGTCGCGGCCAGCACCGCCGGCGTGATCCTGTGCGAGTACCTCGCGCTGACGCGGCTCGCGCACGCGGTCACCAGGTGGCGGGTGCGCAGCGTAGGGCTCGCGATCGGCGGCCTGCTCGTGGTGGCGGCGCCGGTCAGCCTGATCGATCCCGAAGGCTTCTACAACACGTTGCTCGAGCCGTCGGAAGTTGCACTGTGGCTCAGCCAGCTGATCGTGTTCGCGGTCTACCCCAGGTTTGCCCGCGAGCATCGCGAGCATCGCGCCGGCGCCTGGGCGCTGGCGAGCTCGCTTGCGCTGTACGGGCTGTGGACGACGCTGCAGCAAACGGCAAGCTGACCGGGGCTCATGGTGGCGTCGCCGCGCACGACTCGCACAGGCCCCAGATCGTCAGCTCGGCGCCGTCGGGTTTGAAGCCACGGGCGCTGGCGGCGCGCAGCAGCCCATCGGCGTCGAGCTCGCCCTCGAGGTCGTCGACGCGCCCGCAGCGACGGCACATCGTGTGCTGATGGGGCTCGGTCCGGGCGTCGTAGAGCGAGACCCCCGTGCCCGCCTTGAGCTTGCGCGCGAGCCCGAGCTCGGCGAGCAGCTCGAGCGTCGCGTACACCGTCGGGATCGAAGTCCCCGGCAGCTCGCGGTGCACCGCCCGGTGAATCTCCTCCGCGCTCGCGTGCCGCTCGCGGCGGCGCAGCGCGCGCAGGATCACCAGCCGCGGCGAGGTGACCCGTTGTCCGCGGGCGCGCAGCAGCACAATCAGGTCCTGAAGATCGTCGGTGTCGGTAGCGGAGGTCATGGCGTTAGGTAAACCTAACTTAAGTCAGTTGTTACAATAGCACTGATGCCGGAGCTACTCGGGCAACTTAGCGGGAGGATTGACGAGCGATCTTTCGTGCTGCGCTACGTGCAGCCGGGACTCGTCGGCCTGATCGACGGCACGCTCTCGACGTTGGCGCCGATCTTCGCCGCGGCCCTGATCTCCGGCTCGCACACGGCGCTGTTCGTCGGCCTCGCGACGGCCGTCGGCGCCGGGATCAGCATGGCGTTCTCGGAGGGGCTGTCGGACACCGGCGAGGAGACCGGGCGCGGGTCGGCCGCCGCGCGCGGCGGCGTCACCGGGCTGATGACGACGTTCGGCGGGTCGTTTCATTCGCTCCCGTTCCTGATCCGCGACGTCCACACGGCGCTGATCGTCGCGGGAATCGTCGTCTCGCTCGAGCTCGTCACGATCTCGCTCGTGCGCAAGCGTTTCATGAACGTGCCGCTGCGCGTCAGCCTCGTGCAGGTGGCGCTCGGTGGCGCGCTGATCGTCGCCGCGGGTGTGCTGCTCGGAAGCGCCTGACGGCGCGATGCGAGCCAGGCCAGGGGTAAGGACCCGCCCGAGCGGGTAGCTGCGGACGGGTACCGGTTCGATCCAGGTTCGCTGACCCGACATTTGACTGGCGTACGACATATCGTTTACGAGCAACTGCGCCCGAGACCGGGAACCGATGGCGAGGTTCGCGCCGCTGCGGGGCAGCAATGGCGGTAAGCGACCACGACGTGATCGAAACTTCCCCCACGGTTCGTCTCCAGCTCGACAGCCGACCCGAGTCGCTGACTGTGGTCCGCAGCATGCTCGCGGGGATCGGGGAGGCGCTCGCGTTCGACGCGGAGCTGCTCGACGACCTCAAGACCGCCGTCAGCGAGGCGTGCAACAACGTCGTGCTGCACGCTTACGATGGGCTCGTCGGACCGCTGCTTGTCGGCCTCGACCTCGGGCAGGAGGGGCTGGAGGTGATGGTCCGCGACCAGGGCAGCGGGATCCAGTACGTGGCGTCCTCCGCGGAGGACCGGATGGGCGTCGGGCTGGCGGTGATCAGCGCGCTGGCCGACCGGGCCGAGTTCCTGAGCGCGCCCGACGGCGGGACCGAGGTCCGGATGGCGTTTCTGGACCGTGGCGCGTCGGTGCAGCTGCTCGATGCGCCGATCGAGACGATCGCCGGGCCGCCTGCGGCGTTGACGGGCGACGTGGTCGTGACGCTGGCGCCGGTCAGGTTGCTGGTCGGCGTGCTCGGACGGGTCGCTCGGGCGCTCGCGGCCGGCGCGCGCTTCTCCTTGGACCGGTTCTCAGACGTCTATCTGGTCACCGATGCGCTGGCCGCTCACGCCCAGGGCGCGGCCAGCGCGCCGGCGGTCAGCTTCGCGATCGTCGCGCAGACCAGGCGGCTGGAGATCACGATCGGGCCGTTTTTCCCAGGCAGCGCTTCGCACCTTCTCGCAGCCGCCACAGCCAGGCACTCGGGCTCGCCGCTGCCGCTGCTTGCCGACGAGCTGACCGTGGAGCGTCTCGACGGCTCCGAGCTGCTGCGGCTTGTGCTCCTCGACGCCCGCAAGAGCTGACGCGACGTATTTAGACAAGGACCGCTCGAGCGGCGCCCGGGGTCGGCGGCGCCTCACGCGCTGGCGAGCAGTTCTTGCACCGAGTCGGCGAGCGTCATGCGCTCGGCGACGCCAGTGAGGCTGAGCAGGCGCTGTACCTGGGGACGGCCCTTCACGAGCCCGAACCGTCGACCGTCCTCCTGCGCTCGCTGATGGGCCTTGACGACGACGCTGAGGCCGGTCGAGTCCATGAACTCGAGCTCGCGCAGATCGAGGATCAGCATCTCCGAACTGCCGCCCCCGACGCGCGTCAACTCCTCCTCGAGCGCCGGGCTCGAGGCGAGGTCGAGCTCGCCGCTGACGGATAGCACGATCGCCGAGAACTCACGACGTACCTCTACTCGAAAGTGAGTTTGCACGGGCGAAGGTTATCGAGTCGGGGTCAAGTGGCGTCGCCGCCGCGATGCCGGGACTGAATCGTCGGGCGGGCGCCTGGGCGGAGCCGTCGCCGCGATTCCCGCGCGCCAACCGCGGGTATCCAACGACCACACCAGCTACAGCTTTACGAGGGAGACACCAATGGTCGCGTTGATCGTCCTGCTTCTGATTCTCGCCGTGTTGGGCGGACTCGGCTTCGCCGCTCACATTCTGTGGATTGTCCTGATCGCCGCGCTGATCCTGTGGGTCCTCGGCTTCTTCGTCGGCGGCGTCGAGGCGGGCGCACGTCGCTGGTACGGCCGCTGGTGAGCCGGCGGCTCAGCCGGCTGGCTCCTGCATGAGCGTCCGCAGACGCTCGAGCGCGCGGCGTAGCAAGCGCGAGACCTGCATCTGCGAGACCCCGATCCGCCGTGCGATCTCGGTCTGCGGCAAATCCTCACCGAAGCGCAGGTACAGGATCACGCGCTCGCGGGCGGACAGATGGCGGGCGGCCGCGAACACGGTCGCCGCGTCATCGATCAGCTCGAGCTGCTGGTCGTAGTCGCCGAGCGCGTCGAGGCGGCTGCCAGCGGTCTCGCCGCCGACGGGCGCGTCGAGCGAGATCGCGTCGAACGCCTCGGCCGTCTGAAGTCCTTCGATCACATCTTCCTCGGTGCACTCCAGATACTGCGCCAGCTCGCCGACGGTCGGCGACTGGCCGGTCCGTGCGCTGATCGCCTGCTGCGCGCGAGACACCTTGCGCGCTCGCTCCTGCGCGCCGCGCTCGACGTGCAGCGCCCAGCTCGAGTCGCGAAAGTAACGCTTGAGCTCGCCGACGATCGTGGGGACCGCCAGCGACGTGAACGCGTAGCCGAGCTCGGGATCGAAGCGCTCGACTGCCTTCACCAGTCCGAGGCTGGCGACTTGCGCGAGATCCTCGTAGGGTTCACTCGTGCGGATGTATCGTCGTGCCAGCTTGTGTGCGAGCGGCAGGTACCGTTGGATCAGCTCGTCGCGCGCGCGACGATCGCGATCCCGACGCCACCGGTGAAACAGCACGGCGGAGTCGACGGCAGTCGCGGACACGCTGGACAGGGCGGTCGGCGTCATCGTCCACCTCCTGATCGTGAAGCCACCTTTGTGTTCTAGCAGATCGAATCTGCCGGCACGCCGGGTTGCGAAGCCGCCCTGCCGGGTTGTGGCGGCCGGGACGCCGGGTTGCGGCGGCCGGCCCGCCGGGTTGGGGCGCGAGCCCGAGGGCGGGTCGCGGGAGCTGTCCGGTTGGAATACTCCGGAGCGTGTCACCAGCTGCTTACACATCTGAGCTCGCGCAGGCGCTGGCGCCCGAGCTGCTGCAGCGCTTCCTGCGCTACGTCCGCATCGATACCCAGTCACGCCTGGATCGAGCGGGGTCGCCAAGCACGCCCGGCCAGCTTGAGCTCGGCCGGCTGCTGGTAGCCGAGCTACGCGCGGCCGGCGTTGACGATGGCGAGCTCGACGCGCACGGATACGTGACCGCGACCCTGCCGGCCAGCGATGGGGTCCTGCCAGCCCCCGCGATCGGCGTGATCGCCCATCTCGACACCAGTCCAGATGCGCCCGGCGCAGGTGTCGAGCCGATCGTGCACCGCGACTACGCCGGAGGGGCACTCGAGCTGCCGCGCGAGGGCACGCGCCTGGATCCGCGATCGGAGCCCGCGCTGGCTGCCAAGCTTGGCCACGATCTCGTCACCACCAGCGGCGACACGCTGCTCGGAGCCGACGACAAGGCCGGGGTCGCAGCGATCATGACTGCGGTCGCGCATCTCGCGGCCAACCCGCACCTGCCGCGGCCGACCCTGCGGATCGCGTTCACGCCCGACGAAGAGATCGGTGAAGGCGCGACCCTGTTCGACATCGAGCGCTTCGGCGCCGAATGCGCATACACGATCGACGGCTCGGAGCTGGGCGAGCTGCAGGACGAGACGTTCAGCGCGCTGGAGGCGACCGTCACGGTCCACGGCGTCGACGTCCATCCCGGGCAGGCGACCGGCAAGCTCGTCAGCGCGCTGCGCCTCGCGGCACGGATCGTCGCCGCGCTTCCGACCGACACGTTGACGCCCGATACGACCAGCGGTCGCGAGGGATTCATCCATCCGACGCAGCTGACCGGCACGCCCGCGCGGGCACGAATCAAGGCGATCGTGCGCGACTTCGATGACGAGCTGCTGGCAGCGCACGCGGCCTTGCTGGAGCGGACCGCGCGCGAGATCGTCGCGGCCGCGCCGGGCGCGCGGGTGGAGTTCGATCTCCGCGAGCAGTACCGAAACATGCGGCGCCATCTCGACCGAGTGCCGTTTGTCACGGCGGCGGCCGAGACGGCGATCCGAGAGGAGGGCATCGAGCCGATCCGAACTCCGATCAGGGGCGGGACCGACGGCTCGCGGCTGAGCGAGATGGGACTGCCGACGCCGAACATCTTCAACGGCGGGCACGAGTACCACTCGGTCCGCGAGTGGGTGTCGGTGCACGACATGGCGGCGGCGGCCGCGACGATCGTCCGGCTCGCGGCGGTCTGGACCCGGCCCGCCACACGCGATCCGGGCGCCTCGCGATGAGCTCGCACCGCGACTCGATGGCGTCGCTCGACGGCCTGATCATGGCCGCGTCGGAGGCGACGATTCCGGCGACCGACGAAGGGCTGCTGCGCGGCGACGGCGTGTTCGAGGTGATTCGCGTGTACGACGGCCGGCCGTTCGCGCTGGAGGCGCACCTCGCGCGCCTGCAGCGGTCGGCCGCGAACCTGCGGCTGGCGCTCGACGCCGAGGCGGTGCGCGCGGACGTCCATCGGCTGGTGGCGCACGCCGGCCCCGGGCCGGCCCACGACCTGCTACGGATCGTGCTGACGCGAGGCGGGCGGCGATTGCTGTTGACCGAGCCGCTGCCACCGATCCCGGACCGGATCCGACTGGTGTCGATCACGTACTCGCCGACGCGCGTGCTCGACGGGGTCAAGTCACTCTCCTATGCGGCAAACATGCTCGCCAGTCGCCTGGCGCGGGAGCAGGGGTTTGACGAAGCGCTGCTGGTCACGCCACACGGGCGGGTGCTCGAGGCGCCGACCAGCACGATCTTCTGGATCCAGGACGGCTCGGTCCTGACGCCGCCGCTGGCCGACCACATCCTCGCGTCGATTACACGGGCAGCGATCATCGAGCTCACCGGCGCCCGCGAGGCGGCCTGCACGCTCGCCGACCTCGTCGGCGCCGACGAAGCGTTCCTCGCCTCGACCGCGCGCGAAGTGGCGCCGATCGCTGTCATCGACGAGCACAAGTTCGGCGATGCGGGGCCGCGCACCGAGCAGATCGCCGCTCAGGTCACCGCGCACATCCAGTCGGAGCTCGACGCCTGAGGATCCTGACCGTCATCGGCAACCGCCCCCAGTTCATCAAGGCGGCTGCGGTCTCGCCACGTCTGCGCAAGTCTCACGAGGAGGTGCTCGTCCACACGGGCCAGCACTTCGACGAGGAGCTGTCCGCAATCTTCTTCGCCGAGCTTGGCCTACCGGCGCCGGATCGGCAGCTCGGGATCTCGCGCGGCAGCAACATCTCGCAGACCGCACGGATGCTCGCCGCTCTGGAAACCGTGATCGCCGAGGTCGCTCCGGATGCGGTGCTCGTGTACGGCGACACGAACTCGACTCTGGCCGGCGCCTTGTGCGGCGCGCAGGCGGGCGTCCCCGTCGCGCACGTCGAAGCGGGAATGCGCTCGTTTGATCGCTCGATGCCCGAGGAGCTCAACCGGATCCTCGCCGACCACGCCAGCTCGCTGTTGCTGTGCTCCTCGCAGGTGGCGGTTGGCAACCTGCGCAGCGAGGCGATCAGCGGGACCGTCGAGCTAGTCGGTGACGTGATGGTCGACATCGCGTCGCAGATCCAGCCGCTCGCGCGGGCGCGCCCGGAGCTCGTCGCCGCGCATGGCCTGACGCCGGGCGAGTATGTGCTGGCGACCGCCCACCGGGCGGGGAACGTCGACGACCCTGCGCGGTTGGAGAAGCTGGTCGAACTGCTGCTCGCGCTGCCTTGCCCCGTCGTGCTGCCGCTGCACCCGCGCACCCGCGAGCGGCTGCTGGCGGCGGGACTGCTCGCGCGCTTGCGTGCCGGAGAGCGGATGATCGTGACGCCGCCGCTTGGGTACATCGAGCTGACCGCGCTGCTGTGCGGCGCGCGCTCGGTGCTCACCGACTCCGGCGGGCTGCAGAAGGAGGCTTACCTGGCAGGAGTGCCGTGCGTCACCCTGCGCGCCAGCACCGAATGGATCGAGACAGTCGCGCTCGGGTGGAACGTGCTCGTCGACCTCGATCGCGAAGCGGCGCTCCGGGCGTTGCGAGCACCGCTCCCGTCCGAGCGCCCGCCGCTGTACGGAGACGGACGCGCGGGTGGCCGTGTGCTGTCCGCGCTTACACTGCACCTCTGCCGCGATGACTCATCCTGACGTTCGCATCGGTGTGGTCGGGCTGGGTTATTGGGGCCCCAATCTGGCGCGCAACTTCGCCTCGCTGCCGGGGGTGCAGCTGGCGTGGTGCTGCGACACCTCGACCCAGGCGCGCGAGCTGGTCGCGCAGCGGTTTCCGGCCGCGCGGCTCACCGCGTCGGTTGATGACCTACTTGCCGATCGCGAGCTTGATGCGGTGGCAGTGGCAACGCCGGTGCCGACCCATGCCGAGCTCGCGGTGCGGGTACTGGAGGCGGGCAAGCACTGCTTTGTCGAAAAGCCGCTGGCGGTGTCGGTCCGCGACGCGGAGCGGGCGGTGGCCGCCGCGCAGGCAAGCGACCGGTTGCTGATGGTCGGCCACCTGCTCGAGTACCACCCCGGGGTGCGCAAGCTCAAGCAGCTGCTCGACGCCGGCGACCTCGGCGAGCGGATCTATTACATCTACGGCAACCGGCTGAACCTCGGCAAGCTGCGCGCGGACGAGAATGCGCTCTGGAGCCTCGGCGCGCACGACGTCTCGGTTGTCCTGTACCTCGCCGGCGAGGAGCCGCTGGAAGCGATCGCCCACGGTGAGTCCTACGTGCGCGCGGGGGTGCAGGACGTCGTCTTCTGCTTTCTGCGCTTTGCATCGGGACTGACCGCCCACCTGCATCTGTCGTGGCTGGATCCGCACAAGGAGCGGCGTTTCACGGTGGTCGGCTCCAAGCGGATGGCGACCTTCGACGACATGGCCCTCGAGGGCAAGGTGACGGTCTACGACAAGGGCTTCGACGAGGACTCGCAGGGTTACGGCGAGTACATCACGCGCTCGGGAGAGATCTTCTGTCCGCGGATCGGCAACGTCGAGCCGCTGCGCGTGGAGTGCGAGCACTTCGTGGATTGCCTGCGCCGCGGGGTGCAGCCGCGTTCGGCCGGCGACAGCGGGCTGCGCGTGGTCCGCGTGCTCGAGCAGCTCCAGCGGTCGCTCGATGCTGCGGTGGAGCGCGGTGGCGAGCGGGCGGCTTGAGGGTGGTGCATGGTGGCTCGCGGTTGCCGCGCGGTGGTGGTTGATGGCGTTTGATGTTGTCGGCGGGGCATACGTGGCGTCGGAGGCGGTGCTGGCGGCCGGCGTCGAGCTCGCGCCCGGAGCTGTGATCCATCGGCACGCGCGGATCGGCGCGGCGGTCACGATCGGCGCCGGCGCCGTCGTCCACGCCGGGACCGAGGTCGGCGAGCGCTGCGTGATCGAGGACGGCGCGGTACTCGGCAAGCGACCGCGGCTGCGTCCCGGGTCGCGCGCCGAGGGGGCGGCGCTGGGTCCGCTCGTACTTGCCGCCGAGGTGACGGTGTGCTGTGGCGCGATCGTGTACGCCGGCAGCGTGATCGGCGGTGGCGCGATCATCGGCGATCAGGCCGAGGTTCGCGAGCGATCCAGCATCGGTCCCCGCACCGTCGTCGGCCGCGGCTCGACGGTCGACTTCGACACCCGCGTCGGCGCGCGGGTCTCGATCCAGACCGGCGTGTACCTGACGGCGAAGTCGATCGTCGAGGACGACGTGTTCCTCGCGCCGGGGGTGCTCACCACCAACGACAACACGATGGCTCGCCACTCGCGTGAGGATCCGTTGCGGGGCGCCGTGCTGCGTCGCGCGTGCCGGATTGGCGCGGGCGCGGTGCTCGTTCCCGGTGTCGTCATCGGCGAGGAGGCGTTGATTGGCGCCGGCGCGGTCGTGACCGGGGATATCGGCGCCCGCGAGGTCGCGATCGGGGTTCCGGCGCGGGCCGTGCGGCGGGTGGCCGATGAGGATCTGCTCGAGCGGTGGCGGTGAGCGAATCTTGACCGGATGGCGGTGGGCGGATCACGGTGACCGGATCGCGGTGACCGGATGGCGTTGACGAATGGCATTGACCTAATGGCGTTGACCGGATGGCCGTGACCGGATCGCGGTGAGCGGTCCACGTGCGAGTATCTGCTCGACACCGAGCGCGAGGGAGGACCTGATGGAGACCTGGGACATCTGCGGGCTGGCGATCGAGCCCCATCATCCGCAGGTGCTTCGCTCCGACGAGGAGACGCGCGCGATCGCGATCCACCTTCCGGCCGGCGAGGAGCTGCAGGAGCACCAGGTTCACGAGCGGACCTACATGCTGGTTGTGAGCGGCGAGATCGAGATCGCCAACGGCGTCGGGACGATCGCCGGCGGGCCGGGGTTCCTGTCTCACTTCGAGCCCAACGAACGGCGGACGGTCCGTGCCCGCAGCGACTCGCGGCTCGTGCTGGTGCTGGCGCCATGGCCAGGCGTCGGGCATCCTTCGCGCCTGAGCCCTTAGCGGCGGCAGACTCAGCGGGTCGGCCGGCGGCGGGGGTCGGCCGGCGGCGGGGGTCGGCCGGCGGCGGGGGTCGGCCGGCGGCGATCAGCTCACCAAACGTGACATAGCGAAATTCCGTCGCCTCCCACGCGACGTCGTGGCTCGCCGGCGACCACAACGTGACAGTGCGGCAG
>JBEKRJ010000081.1:0-11707 GCA_049518835.1 Solirubrobacteraceae bacterium | reverse complement strand
GTGTAGCGACAGGTCGGTGCCTTTGGGGAAGTACTGGCGCAGCAGTCCGTTGGTGTTCTCGTTGGTGGCGCGTTGCCAGGGTGCGTGCGGGTCGCAGAAGTAGATGTCGATGTCGGCAGCGATGCTGACTTGCTTCCAGTCGCGCATCTCCGGGCCCTGGTCCCAGGTGAGTGACGCTCGGAGGATGTCGGGGATAGTCTGGATCTTTGAGGCGAGTGCGTCGCGGACCTGTTCTGGCTTGTAGCCGTCGGGGAGGTGCACGAGCATCGTGTAGCCGGTCGTCCGCTCGACGAGGGTGCCGATCGCGGTGGCGTTGTTCTTGCCGATGATGAGGTCGCCTTCCCAGTGGCCGGGGACGGCGCGATCGTCAGCTTCGGCAGGCCGCTGGCTGATGTTGATCATGTCCGGGATCCGGTTCTTACGCTGGGCGGCCTGCCGGCAGGGACGGCGTAGCGCCCGCCCGGTCCGCAGGCAGCGGGCCAGGTCGCGGCGCAGCGCGCCGCGCGACTGGACGTACAGCGACTGGTAGATCGTCTCGGTCGACACCCACATCTCCGGGTCTTGGGGGAACTCGCGGCGCAGGCGCCCACGGCTTGGGCCGGCTCGCGCGCTGATAGGAGAGCGCGTGCGCCGTCGTCGCGCGATACGGCCGCCCAGCGCAGTTGCGAGCAAGCTCGCGGCTGACCGTCGAGGGGCTGCGTCCCAGCCGCGCTGCGATTGACCGCATCGACTCACCGCCGGCACGCCCGAGTGCGATCTCCTCGCGCTCTGAGAAGGTCAAACAGCGGCCCTTCAGATCCCGGCCGCGGCGCGGGCGCACCCCGCCCGCCGCGGCCAGCCACCGGGCGCCCTTCTGGCGATACGTGCCGGCCTCGGTCGCAGCGTCGGTGATGAACTCACCGCGCGCCATCGCCGCCCAAAACCGCTGTACAACCTCCGCCACCATCTCGTCAGAGAACTTGGCCATCAACACCCCTTCATCTCGCACAGCGCTTACCCGCCGCGACGCGACGAGCTCAAACCAACCCCCTAAGAGCGCGATCGCCGGCGCCTGGCGCCCCACTCCCGCGCAATCCGGGACCCGGCACATCGCCGGGCACCCAGCGGTTCTAGCCCAGCCAGCCTCGCCGTGAAGTCGCCAACCCCGCAACGACCGCCAAGAACTCGCCAGACACCCCCGCCCTAGCGAGAACCCTCCATGCGCCGACGATCACGCGATCGATGCACCCCCGGGGCCGACCCGCCCCAATGCTGAGGGCCCATGCCGCGCGCTCAGCAAGCGATCAGCGACGAGCTGCGTTCGCGCGCCCGCGCGGAAAACGAAAAAAGGACTGTTCATAACCCTGCGGGTTATGAACAGTTGAAACAGCAACGACGACTACTACGACGGCTCGAATCGGGGGGTGTTGCGTTCACCGTGAGAACCCAAGGTTGGGCGTCGGTTAGCGTGCAGGGCCTGCTGCCACAGGCGGCGCCCACTGCGGCGTCGACGAGCTTCGGCAGCGGCTTCAGCGGTCAGTTGGCGGCGAGCAACAGCAGCGGCAGCGCGAGCTACGCCACGGCCGCGACGTCGCCGCAAGTCAGCGTCAGCGCCGCGGGGGCGATCACCGCTCCTGCTTCGACGCCTGGGGGTGTATACGGTGTCGGCCTGACGGTCGTGGTCGTGGACGCCTGGGTGACCGTGAGCGTGAACGTCCAGGTCCCGATGTCCCCCGCCGTGTCGCTGTCGGTCCCTCGTCGCAGAACTCTTCGATGGTCGGCGGGCCGGTGACCTACACCGCGACCGTGACCCCAGTCCCGGATGGCGGGACGGTCAGCTTCAGCGACGCTCAGAGCACGATCGCCGGCTGCACGACCCAGCCGCTCGCGAACGGGGCGGCGACCTGCAGGGTGAGGTACGCGGCGGGCGGCACGCACTCGATCGCGGGGGTCTACTCCGGCGATGGCAAACTATCGCGGCTCGTCGTCGAGCACCCTGACCCAGGCCGTGAACGCCGGCGCGCTGGCGCTCGCCGTGAAGACCGCGACGGTCGCGACGAGCGGTGCGCTGACGGTCAAGGTGACCTGCAGCGGCTCGCCGTGCAGCGCCACGCTGAAGCTCACCACCCGCGTCAAGAAGACAACCGGCAAGCGCAAACGCAAGAAGACCAAGACGACGATCGTCACGATCGGCTCCGCGTCGCTGTCCGCGCTCCCAGTCGGGGCTCACAACGTTTCGCTCAAGCTCAACAAGACGGGGGTGCGGCTGCTCAAGCAGGCTCACACGCTGCACCGCAGGGAGCTCATCGCCCGGGACGGCGGGCGGCGGTCTTTACGGCAGCCGCCGGCCTGGAGGCCGCTTGGCGACGAGCGCGAACACGCCGCGGTCGTGCTGACGGCCGGGGTCGGGCATGAGCGGTTCCGCCGGGCATACCAGCACCGTGTCCTCGGCGTGCTTCGTCTGGTAGCGGTGCATACCGCAGTTCATGTCGATGTCATCGGCAGCGAGAAATCCGCCGTCACGCACGGCGGCTCTTGCCCGCTCGAGTTCGAACATCAGGTTTCGCTCGCTGTGGTGGCTGTCGTGGATGAACAAGTCGATCGTTCCCAGCGAGCTCAGCAGCGCGGGCAGGCGCCGGCGACTGGACCCCTTGACATACGACCATCGCGAGCGCAGCGACGCCGGTACGGCCGCGGCGATCTGGGCATGCAACTCGGGCCTGCTCCGAGGCGGCAGATCGACGCTCCACAAGCGCCCATCGCCGTTTGCGTCCATCGCCTCGAGCACGAAGCGACTGGTGATGCCGCGGGCCACGCCGGTCTCCACCACCCTGGCGGGACGAAGGTGCCGCGTCAGACACCAGACAGCTCGCGTGAACCCGGGCTCGCCGTCGCCCCAGCCTGCGAATGCTCCCCTGCCAAGGTTCATCCCCGCGGACGTGAGCGGCTCGATGACTTGCGGCCATAGCTCCCTGAACACGTCGGTGTGCGGACAGGGCCACGGCATGCCGATCAACTCGTGTAGGGCCGCCTCGGAGTCGTCGTGCTCCGCGTAGGGGCACGGAGGCCACGGCATGAAGCCGCCGCCGCGCCCGCGCTTTGCCCGGTTCTCGGCGCGCTCCGCCGCGCGCTCGCGTAGATCGATCGCGACTTCGACCGGATCATCCAACAGCGAGCGGCCGAGCCGGTCCGCGCGAGTCAACACGTTGCTCAGCCGAGACATGATCGCGTCGAGAGGGCTAGGCCAGTCTGGCCGCGGAACCCTGCAGTGCATCGCGGAGTCTATCGGCGGAACTGAGACACCTCGAATCACCTGAGGCGGTCCAACGCTAGGCTTCGCACGCTCGATCGGCACCTGGGTGATGGCCCAGGTCGACTCCAGGCTGCAACGCGCGCTCGGACTCGCGCCGCGATCATCGGCGGAGCCTCCGCCGGCTCACGCCGCTAGCGCCGCGGGCGAGGACGCCGACCGCTATACCGACCGACCGGCGCCGTCGCGATCGACCGGCCGGACGGGCCGCGAACGCGCGACTGGGGAGATGCAGAGCGCCGGCGAAGGGGGAACCGAGCCCGCGCGTCGCGTGCGCTCCCACCGCAGCGGCCGGCGATGGGGGTGGGGCCGGGCGACGTCCGGGGGGTCGCCGAGGATGTCCTCGAAGCGGCCGAGCCAGGCACGCCAGCGGGTGAGCGAAGACTGGAACATATGTTCGATAGCGTAGGTCAGCGATCGGACGGAATCCACCGTCGTTCCCCGCACCGTCGTTCCTCGCACCGCTGTTCCTCGCACCGCTGTTCCTCGCACCGCTGTTCCTCGCACCGCTGTTCCTCGCACCGCTGTTCCTCGCACCGCCGTTCCCCGCACTGTCGTTGCTCGCGCCGCGGCGCCTCGCCACCAGCCTGCCCCGCCAGCGATCACGACCCGGCCCCGATCAGGTCGGCCTGGCGCTCGGTCAGCGCCCCGATCACGGTCGCCACGTGCTCGTCGAACTCGACCCCTAGATCCTCGGCGCCACGACGCAGCTCCTCGCGGTTGACCGCGGCCGCGAAGCTCGGCTGCTTGAGCTTCTTCTTGACCGACTTCGCCGTCATCCCGTCGAGCCCGTCGGGCCGCACGTAGGCGCAGGCGAGCACGAACCCCGACAGCTCGTCGACGGCGTACAGGGCTTTCTCCATCGGCGTCTCGCGCGCGACGCCGAGGAAGTCGGCGTGCGAGGCGATCGCCCGCACGAGCGTCGCCGGATAGCCCCTGCGCTCGAGCTCCGTCAGCGCCATCCGCGGATGCCCGGTCGCGAGATCCGGATAGCGCTCGTAGTCGAGGTCGTGCAGGAGCCCGGTCAGCCCCCACAGCTCGACGTCGCCGTCGAAGCGCGGCGCGTAGGCGCGCATCGCGGCCTCGACCGCGAGCATGTGGCGCCGCAGCGAGTCCGATTGGGTCCATTCACAAAGAAGGTCCCACGCGTGGTCTCGCGAAAACGAACCCGCCATGGTTGTTACCCTAGCTGACCGCCTGAGCGAGGCTCGCTCGCGACGTGCCGGGCGCGCAGCCGCTAGGCTGCCCGTCCCGCCGCCCATCCCTATGGAAAAGTTCGTCATCGAAGGAGGCGTGCCGCTCAGCGGCACGATCGTTCCCGCCGGCAACAAGAACGGCGCTTTGCCGATCCTCGCCGCGTGCCTGCTGACCGACGAGGAGGTGGTCCTGCGCAACGTCCCCCGGATCACCGATGTCGAGGCGATGATGCTGCTGCTCGAGGGCCTCGGGGCCCGAGCCGAGTGGATCGGCCAGGGGGAGGTGCTGGTCGATGCCTCCACCGTCGAGATCCATGAGCTCGACCGCGAGCTCGCGACCCGGATCCGGGCGTCGTTCCTGCTCGCCGGTCCGCTGCTGGCGCGGTTCGGACGCGCGCACATGCCGCCCCCGGGCGGCGATGTGATCGGGCGCCGGCGCCTGGATCCGCACCTGGACGCGTTCCGGGCGCTGGGCGCAAGCGTCAAGCACGACCGCGACATCATCCTCGAGGCGCCGACCGGCCTGCGTCCGTGCGACTTCCTGATGGACGAGCCGTCGGTGATGGCGACCGAGAACGCGCTGATGGCTGCCGCCCTGACGCGCGGCCCAACGGTGATCCGCAACGCCGCCTCCGAGCCCCACGTCCAGGATCTCGCGCGGATGCTGGTCGCGATGGGCGCCGCGATTGACGGCATCGGCTCCAACGTGATGACCGTCCACGGAACCGCGAAGCTGCGCGGCTGCTCGCACCGGATCGCGCCCGACCACATCGAGATCGGCTCGTTTATGGCGCTGGCCGGGGTCACCGGCGGAGAGCTGATCGTCAAGGACACGGTGCCCGCGGACCTGCGCATGATCCGGCTGGTGTTCAACCGGCTGGGCCTGCGCTCGGAGCTACGTGAGAACGACGTGATCGTCCCCGGCAACCAGGAGCTGGTGATCCGCAACGACACCGGCGACTACATGCCGAAGGTCGAGGACGGGCCTTGGCCGGCGTTCCCGGCCGACCTGACGAGCATCGCGCTGGCGCTCGCGACACAGGCCAACGGCTCGGTCATCATCCACGAGAAGATGTTCGAGAACCGCCTGTTCTTCTGCGACAAGCTGCAGCTGATGGGGGCCGCGATCACGATCTGCGACCCGCACCGGGCGATCGTGCTCGGGCCGCGCCAGCTACGCGGCGAGCGGGTCGACTCACCCGACATCCGCGCCGGAATGGCGATGCTGATCGCCGCTTTGTGCGCCGACGGGGTCACCGAGATCGGCAACGTCCGCCACATCGATCGTGGCTACGAGCGCATCGACGAGCGCCTGCGAGACCTCGGCGCCCGGATCGCGCGGGTCGAAGACGTGCCCGCCGCGGTGTGACAGCCCCACCGGCCCCGCCCGCCCCGGACGGTCCGCCCGCCAGGCAGCCCCCGCCGGCCCACGCCGCCACCGCCGACCGGCTCCCGAGCGGGACCCGCGACGTGCTGCCCGACGAGATGCGCGAGCTGCGAGCGATGACCGAGCGGATCCGCGCCGTGTTCGAGCGCGCCGGCTACGGCGAGGTCTACACGCCGGCGCTCGAGTACGAGAGCACGTTCGCACGCGCCGACTTCGCCGCGACCCGGCCGGCGTACCGGATGTTCGACGAGCAGGGGCATGTGTTCGTGCTGCGCTCCGACATGACGGTCCCGATCGCGCGGGTCGTCGCGACCCGCTACGCGCACGTACAGCCGCCGCTTCGCTTCTGCTACTTCGCGCACGCCTACCGAGGCGTCCGGCCCCAGCGAGGCCAGTCGCGCGAGCTGCTGCAGGCCGGCGTCGAGCTGATCGGCGCGCCGGCGCCACAGGGAACCGCGGAGGTCCTGACGACCCTCTGCGGGGCGCTCGACGCCGCCGGCCTGCAGCGCTACCGGATCGGCCTCGGTGACGCGTCCCTGTACCTGACCCTGCTCGACGCGCTGGCGGTCGACAAGGAGCGCCACGAGCCGCTGCTCACGCACCTTGCGAGCGGCGATTTTGTCGCGCTCGAGCAGGACGTCAACGAGCTCGGCCTGCACCGCGAGCAGGCGCAACTGCTGCTGCGCGTGCCGCACACCCGCGGCGGCCCGGAGACGCTCGACGACCTTCAATCGCCGCTGCACGGAGCCGTCGCCGGGATGCGCGAGCTACGCGAGCTGCTCTCGCCGGAGGTCGCCCAGCGGGTGATCTTCGACCTCGGCCTGGTGCGCAGCATCGGCTACTACACCGGCGCCGTGTTCCAGGTCTACGATCCTGCGCATGGGGTCCCGATCGGTAGCGGCGGTCGCTACGACGAGCTGCTGGGCCGCTTCGGCTGCCCGCTGCCGGCGGTCGGCTTCGCGCTCAACGTCGAACGCGTGCACATCGCGCTGACAGCCGAGGAGCGCGACTCGTCGTGACCGAGCTGCGGATCGCGGTCCCGCGCGGCGCCCTGTTCAAAGACACGCTGACGCTGCTGGACCGGCTCGGGATCGACACTCGCGAGGTCCGCGACAACGACCGCAAGCTGCTGTTCGAGCAGGCCGGGATCGTGACGATGCGCCCGTCGGACGTGCCGACGTACGTCGAGGCCGGGGCGGCCGACCTCGGCATCACCGGCAAGGACGTGCTGATGGAGCAGTCCGAGCGCGAGGTCTACGAGCTCGTCGACCTTCGCTACGGCCCCTGCACGATGGTGCTCGCGACGGCCGCCGGCGAGGACCGGGCGGCCGAGGCGCTGCGGCGCCTCGGCGTGGTCCGGATCGCGACCAAGTACCCGCGGATCGCCGCGCGCTACTTCGAAGCGACCGGACGCCAGGCGGAGATCGTCGAGGTCAAGGGCTCGGTCGAGCTCGCGCCGCTGACCGGGCTGGCGGAGGGGATCGTCGACCTGACCGCGACCGGCACCACGCTGCGCGAGAACGGGCTCGTCGTCCGCGAGCAGATCGCGGACTGCACCGCGCGCCTGATCGCCAACCGCGTCGCCCACAAGCTCAAGGCACGCGCGATCGACGCGCTCGTCGAGCGCCTCGATGCGCGCTGAGCGCCGCGCGCTGGCCGGCGAGCCCGGCTCGCGCAGCGGCGACCCGCGCCGGCTGGCGGCGCAACTGCGCGAGCTCGTGCCGGCGCCGGAGTCGGTCAAGGACGCGGTCGCCGAGATCATCGCCCGCGTCCGCGCCGACGGCGACGGCGCCGTGATCGACTACACGCGGCGCTTTGACACCGCCGGCGCGCCACCGGGGCCGCTGGTCGCGGCCGACCGCGAGCTCGACGCGGCGGCGCGGGCGCTCGATCCGGCCGTGCGCGCCGGCCTGCAGCACGCGATCGAGAACGTCGAGCGCGTCGCCTGCGAGGCGCTGCGACAGGACCGCACGGTCGATCTCACCGGCCACCAGGTCGTGCTGCGCGAGGCGCCGGTCGACCGCGCCGCGATCTACGTGCCCGGCGGCCGCGCCCCGTACCCGAGCACGGTCGTGATGGGCGTGATCCCCGCGCGCGCGGCCGGCGTCGAGCACGTCGCGGTGTGCGCGCCACCGGCCAGGGACGGCCGCGTCGACTCGGTCGTGCTCGCCGCCTGCCGCCTCGCCGGCGCCGGCACCGTCTACGCGATCGGCGGCGCGCAGGCGATCGCGGCGCTCGCCTACGGAACCGAATCGGTCAGTCCCGTCGACGTGATCGTCGGACCGGGCAACCTGTACGTCCAAGAGGCCAAGCTGCAGGTGTTCGGGCAGGTCGGGATCGATGGCTTCGCCGGCCCCAGCGACCTCGTCGTGATCGCCGACGGCGACGCCGATCCGGGCCCGCTGGCGCTCGACCTGCTCGCCCAGGCCGAGCACGGACCGGGGACGCTCGTGATTGGGATCTCGCCGTCGGCAGCCCTCCTCGATCGCCTCCAGGAACGGCTGCAGTCAGCGCCCGACACCGGCGCGGTCGCGTGCCTGGTCGAGGTAACCGACGCCGGCGCAGCGGGCGAGCTCGCAAACGCGATCGCGCCCGAGCACCTGCAGCTGGTCGGGCGCCACGCCGAGCGGCTCGCGCCCGGCATCCGCCACGCCGGCTGCGTGTTCGTCGGCGCGGCCGCAGCCACCGCGTTCGGGGACTACATCGCCGGCTCCAACCACATCCTGCCGACCGCCGGCGCCGCACGCTACGCCTCGGCGCTGACACCCGCGCACTTTCGCCGCAGCTTCACCGAGGTCCGGATCGGCCACCGCGCCGCGGCGCCGCTGGCCCGCGCCGCAGCGCCGGTCGCCCGCGCCGAGGGGTTCGAGCAGCACGCCCGCTCGATGGAGGCACGCATCGGCGACAATGGCCCGTAGATGACTCGCAGCGCCGAGATCGAGCGCCAGACCGCCGAGACCGACGTCCGCGTCAGCCTCGCGCTCGACGGCGTCGGGGCCGGCGCGCGCGACACCGGCGTCGGCTTTCTTGACCACATGCTCGACCTGCTCGCGCGTCACGCCCAGCTCGAGCTCGACGTCCACGCGACCGGCGACCTGCACACCGGCGCCCATCACACGGTCGAGGACGTCGGCATCTGCATCGGCCAGGCGCTGCACGAGGCGCTCGGCGACCGCGCCGGGATCGGTCGCTACGGAGACGCGACGGTGCCGATGGACGAGGCCCGCGCCGCCTGCGCGATCGACATCTCCGGGCGGCCGTTCTGCGCCTTTCAGGCGGCGCTGCCACCGGGCGCGATCGGCAACTTCGACCACGAGCTCACCGAGGAGTTCTTTCGCGCGCTGTCGACCAACGGGCGGTTGACGCTGCACCTGACGATCGAGGCCGGCAGCAACACGCACCACATGGTCGAGGCGGCGTTCAAGGCGTTTGCCCGGGCGCTGCGGGCGGCGATCGCACTCGACCCGACCCAGCACGGCATCCCCTCCACCAAGGGGACGCTGGTATGACCGCGCCGGCGCAGATCGCGGTACTCGACTATGGGATGGGCAACCGCCGGTCGGTCGAGAAGGCCCTGGAGCACGTCGGGGCCAGCGCGTTGATCACCAGCGACCATCGCGAATTGCTGGGCGCCGACAGCCTCGTGATCCCCGGCGTCGGCGCGTTCCCGACCGCGATGGCCAACCTCGAGCGCCTCGGGCTGGTCGAGCTCGTGCAGCGGTGCGCCGCCGGGGGGACCCCGATCCTAGGCATCTGCCTGGGCATGCAGCTGCTGTTTGACCGCTCCGAGGAGCTCGAGCCGACCGCGGGGCTCGGGCTGATCGGCGGCCACGTGACCCGGCTCGCGGCCAACGGAGCGCGGCTGCCGCACATCGGCTGGAACGAGGTCCGCTTCGAGCGCGACTCACCGCTGACCGCGCGGCTGCCGCCCACCGGCTGCCCGTTCTACCACGTGCACTCGTTCGCCGCCCGGCCACTGCACGCAGCCGATGTCGTCGGCACCACCGCGTACGGCGAGCGGTTTGCGACGATCGTCGCGCACCAGCTGGTGTTCGGCGTCCAGTTTCACCCCGAGAAGTCCTCGTTGCACGGCCTGCGGATGCTCCAGTCGTTCGTCGAGCTGTCGCGCCGACACGCAGCCGCCCGCGCGCGCACCGGCCCAGCCGCCGCATGATCCTGCTGCCGGCGGTCGACATCCTCGGCGGCAAGGCCGTGCGCCTCGCCCAGGGCGACTTCGAGCGCCAGGACACCTACGACGCCGATCCCCTGCAGGCCGCCCAACGCTGGGTGCAGGAGGGCGCGCGCGCCCTGCACATCGTCGACCTCGATGGTGCGCGCACCGGTGCGCCGGCGAACTTCGAACATGTCGCGCGGATCATCGACGGCGTCGACGTGCCCGTGCAGGTCGGCGGCGGGCTGCGCAGCGCCGGCAGTGTCGCGGACGCGATCGCCGTCGGCGCGGCGCGCGTGGTGCTCGGGACCGCCGCGCTGCACGACGTCGACCTGCTCGACGCGTGCATCGCCGCGCACGGCGACCGGATCGTCGTCTCGATCGACGCCCGCCGCGGCCGGGTCGCGACCTCGGGCTGGACCGAGCAGACCGAGATCCCCGCCGAGTCGGCGATCGAGCGCCTGACCGCGCGCGGCGTGCACCGGTTCGTGTACTCGAGCATCGAGCGCGACGGGATGCTCGCCGGCCCCGACGTCGGCGAGGTGACGCGGATCGCGACCGTGGTCCGCGGCACGTTCATCTACTCCGGCGGGATCTCGTCGCTGCCGGACCTACAGGCGCTGGCCGCGTTGCGGCAGGTCAACCTCGCCGGCGTGATCGTCGGCACGGCGCTGTACCGGGGCCGCTTCACTGTCGCCGAGGGGCAAGCCGCGGTCGAGGGCTGAGCGCGCGTGCACTACAAGCGCGTGATCCCGTGCCTGGACGTCGACGCCGGACGGGTCGTGAAAGGGGTCGGGTTCCTCGACCTGCGCGATGCAGGCGATCCGGTCGAGCTCGCGTGCCGCTATGACGCCGCCGGCGCCGACGAGCTCGTGTTCCTGGACATCACCGCGACGTCCGACAAGCGCGAGACGGTCGTCGAGCTCGCGCGGCGCACGGCCGACGATGTGTTCATCCCGTTCACGATCGGCGGCGGTATCCGCCGCCCCGCCGACGCCCAGGCGGTGCTCGACGCCGGTGCCGACAAGGTCTCGGTCAACTCGGCCGCGCTCGCGCGCCCGCAGCTGATCGACGAGCTCGCGCAACGCTTCGGGGCGCAGTGCGTGGTCGTCGCGATCGACGCCAAGCGCCGCCGACCGGGACCGGCGGGCGCCCTGCCCAACGGAGCCGGCTGGGAGGCATACGTCGCCGGCGGCCGGACAGCGACCGGGCGCGACGCCGTCTCCTGGGCGCGCGAGGCCGCGCAGCGGGGGGCAGGGGAGATCCTGCTGACAAGCATGGATCGCGACGGCACCAATGCCGGCTACGACCTCGACTTGACCTCCGCGGTCGCGGCTGCGGTCGGCGTGCCGGTGATCGCCTCAGGCGGCGCGGGTCAGCTGACCCACCTCGCCGATGCGGTTCGCGCGGGTGCCGACGCGGTGCTATGTGCGTCGATCTTCCATTACGGCCACCACACGGTGGCCGAGGTCAAGGAGCACCTCGCGCAAGCCGGCATCGCAGTGCGACGCTAATGGCACATCCGGCTCGCCAGCCGAACGACGCACCCACCGGCTACGCCACTGGCGCAGCCGTCAGCGGGCCGCCGACGACCTTGCGTTTCTATTCAAGTTGTGTTGGTTGTTGTTAAGCCCGGCTGGCTCGTCCGTTACGCAGCCTCTTCG
>JBEKRJ010000080.1:0-11181 GCA_049518835.1 Solirubrobacteraceae bacterium | reverse complement strand
CATCGATCTCGACTGGGTAGCCGCCGAACTGAACGACCGACCCCGCAAACGACTCGGCTTCGCGAAGCCGATCGAGGAGATCGGACCACTCCTGTTGCGATAACCGCCAGAATCCGCCGATCTCTGATCGGCCGATCGGCTGCGACGCCGACGTTGACGAACTGCGCTTGGGCTTGGGCGGCCCACTTCCGGAGTTGCCGGTCGACTCGCTTCAGGTCGTTCTCGAACTGGCCGCGTCCGCCGAGCCTGGACTGGTATCGAGCCCGGGCGGGCGCTACCTCGGGTTTGTGATCGGAGGCGCCGTGCCGGCGGCGGTTGCGGCTGACTGGTTGGCTTCGGCGTGGGATCAGAACGCGGGCCTGTATGTCTGCGGCCCGTCCGCTGCCGTCGTGGAGGAAGTGGCCGGCGCGTGGACCGCGGAGCTGCTCGGGCTGCCCGCCGGGGTGTCGTTTGGGTTTGTGACCGGGTGCCAGATGGCGCACGTCACCGGGTTGGCCGCGGCTCGTTACAGGGTGCTGGCGCGTGTGGGTTGGGATGTCAACGATCAGGGCCTGATTGGCGCCCCCGCCGTTCGCATCTTCGTCGGCGCGGAGCGCCACGGCACCGTCGATCGCGCGCTCCGGTTGCTCGGGTTCGGAGCGGCGTCGATCGTGTCCGTGGCGGCTGACGCGCAAGGCCGGATGGTGCCTTCTGCGCTTCGCGAGGCGCTCGCTCTCCATGACGGGCCGCAAATCGTCTGCGCGCAGGCCGGGAACGTCAACACGGGCTCGGTCGATCCGTTGTCGGAGATCGCGGACTTCGCGCATGAGTGCGGTGCATGGCTTCACGTCGATGGTGCTTTCGGTCTGTGGGCCGCGGCAAGCCCGGCGTTGCGACACCTCGTCGCCGGGGCCGATCGTGCGGACTCGTGGGCGACCGACGCTCACAAATGGCTGAATGTCCCCTATGACTCGGGAATCGCATTGTGCGCCGATCGCGAAGCCCACCAACCCGCAATGAGCGTTCGGGCCGGCTACCTGGTTCACGCCGACTCCGACGGTCCGCGGGATCAGCTGGACTGGAATCCTGAGCTCTCACGCCGCGCGCGTGGCTTTCCGGTTTACGCGGCCATCCGCTCGCTCGGCCGGGCCGGGGTCGCCGACCTGATCGCGCGATGCTGTGCCCACGCGCGCCGGTTCGGCGAGGTACTGGCCGCCGATCCGTTCGCTGAGGTGCTGAACGACGTCGTGCTCAATCAGGTGCTGGTGCGGTTCCTCGACGATGCGGGCGACCACGATGCGCTGACACGTGCGGTGATCGAGGCCGTCCAGCGGGATGGCGCCTGCTGGCTGGGCGGTACAACCTGGCACGGCATCGCCGCGATGCGGATCTCGGTCTCTAGCAGGGCGACGAGCAGCGACGATGTGGAACGCTCGTTGGAATCGATCGAGCGCGCGGCAGCCGAGGCTCGCCGCAGCCGAAGCTGAGACCTGCCCCGCTCACGTAGGCAACCTGACGTTCGTCCCATCCCGGGAGTCGTCGCCACACGACGGCGGCTCCGCGTCGTCGCAAAGACCGAGCCCGTGATGTCTGCGACAGGTGCGCTAGCCAGAAACGTAGCGCCTAATCCTAATCGTGGTGGTCCCACTTCGCCCGAGGTCCGACCCGAGAAAGCGTCTCAGTCTCAACTCGTTGAATGCGGAATTGGAAGGCGTCCCTCTCCCGGCGCGAGCGGCGCCTCCCATGTTCGGATAGCGCAGACCTCGCGGGCCATCGCTTTCACGGTCTGTCCGGAGCGCACCACTGCATTGGCGACATCTCGGTGGTTGCGCGCGCCGGCCGCCGAGCGTCGATGCGGAGCCGCAGCGTGGTCGACACCGACCGGTTCTGCGTAGGCAGCGCCGCGACTATGCACGCCGTCCGGCGAGCCCTGCTTTCGGCGAAGCACATGAGAATGGAATGCCCGACCCCGGGCGAAGTTGGGGCGATGCATCTTCTTGGTACGCCGCGCTCGGGGGGAACAACGCGCCTGCGGTTGGCTCGATCGCTTGGTTCGGCTCAGCAGACCACGTCGCGTACGTCGACGCGATCAACGGCAGCCAAGTCCACATCATGGCCGACAACTGGCCTGGCTCCGCGTCCCAGAACGGCTACACCGACTCCGGCTGGATCGCGGCAAGCTCGGTAACCAAGTTCCTCCATCCCCGCGACGTCGGCAGCGGCACCCCGACGAGTCCGACCGGGATCCTGCCCGCCAGTGGCTTGGCCCCCTCAGGGCAGCTGCATTTCGTGTACTTCGTCGGCAGCGACGGCAACCTCCGCGATGAGCACTGGACCGGCTCCAGCTGGCAGCTCGACAACTTTGGCCAGGCGGTCGCGGCGGGCACCAGCCCGAGCGCGTACTTGGGCTGAGAGGGCGGCGATGCGATCTATAGTGGCAAGCAGCGGGTCGTCCTTGCCCGAGGTCGAGTACAGCGGTCCCGAAGCACGGTCGCCATCGACCGCAACACTAGCCACGTCGACGTCGGGTATACAAGCTTCCCTGTCGCCAGGAGCCCGATCGGGCGTCGACGGGCCGGGACAACCGCCCGTCGCGGTCGCGGTCTGTTACTACCGGAAGGCCCTGCGACGCGAGGTCGCACGCATACGAGTGAACCCGTTGATTGGAGGTTCGACGAAGATCGAAGGCGTAGTTCCGGGCCCGTGCTCATGGCCTGGCCTCGGCCTGACGTGCGTCGCCGGCGTCCCCGGCGGGGTTCGAAGCATCAGGCAAAAGCCCAAGGGCGCCCGTTCCATCCGGAGCCACAGGCGAGAGGCAGATCGGACGGGTGAAGAACTTAAACCTCTGGCTGATGTCTCGTGACGGTAATCCCCGTTGATGGGTTGCTGTAACGGAGGGCAAGGACTAGTCGCTGAGAAGCGGCAGGCGCTGGCTGAGGAGGCCTCTCAGCCGGGAGAGCACCGTCGTCCTCGGGGCATAGGAGGCACCCACCCCGGTCGTAGCTCGTGCGTGCGAAACGCGGTAACCCCCGTCGGGGTCCGGGCGATCGTGCCCGGTAAGCCGACCGCAAGGAAGGCCCAGCTCCCCGGCGGGAATCTGATGATCGAGAAGCACAATGCCGGCAGTCGAAAGACAACAGGAAACCGGAGCATGATGGCTGGCCCCTTCAGCCGGCCGTTCCGCATAACTGGCCGGATACGGGACGCGAGTGCCCGGACCCGAAAGGGTGCTGACGCGGTCAGGTGAGCCTGTGAAGAGAAAGATGACGATGACCCCGGTACCAACGGACAAGTTAGACGCCGCGACCACCGTCGCGGTGAACGGACCAGAGGACGCGAGGAGCGTACGGCGGTTGTCTCAGCGGATCATCGCGGCTTGCTTGAGCCGGATGCATTGAAAGGTGCTCGTCCGGTTCTGAGGGGGGCCGGGCGCAGCAATGCGCCCGGCCTACCCGGTGGCCTGAGCGAGGACCGCTGCGGTCGATCATCCGCCAGAGGGTTCCCTAAGGCCGGTCATAAACCTTGCGGAGGTAGAACTCGGCGAGCGCGGCCCGGAAGTCCTCGTCGTCGAGGATGCGTTTGTAGATCTCATCGTTGCCGTCGACGCGGGTGATGATCGTCTGCAGGAACTTGCGGTCGAAGACCCAGGCGGAAGTTCTCGATGCTGTTGTTCTGGGCTTGGACGGATAGCTCGCCGTCTGCGACCCAGCTCTCCTCGAACTGGTCGAAGAGGAGCTTGTCGACGTCGCCGAGGCCGGTTCCGAAGCGCTCGTTGAGGATGTCCACGTCGTTGAGCGTTACCCACGGCACGGTGCAGTCGATCCAGTAGGCATCGATCTGCCTGTTAGGCGTATGTCCGCTCTCCATCTTTGCTACGAACTTCAAACGCTTCATGTCCCAACGGGCCGGGATCGAGCCCAGCCATCGAGGGCCCGAACGGCGAGGAAACCGACTCGCGCCGACCACAAGATCGATGCGAGCCACACGGAACCGCTCCGCAGACACACTGCATCATCCGCCGCTTCGCCGCAGTGAGGTCATCGATCCGTGCCGTCTCGCGGTCGAGGTAGTCGGCGACGGCACGTTGGATGGCAAATGGCGGGCGTGGAATCCGGGCTGCGCCACGGCTTGGCACCCGAAGGCGGTGTGTCGCAAGCGGATCGGTGGATTCTGGCGGTCGTCGCAACAGTAGTAGGTGACACGCATGTGCGTCCTGTGACCAGCCGGGATGTGTAACCGGTCCCCCCATGTTGCTGGTCACGCTTCATTACTGTCAGTATGTCACATGCCGTCGAACTACTTCCATCCGTGCCCATTCCGCCGGCCATCCATGGCCGGCGGGCGACACCCTCACGCAGGGCAGCCTCCAACCCCCGAAGCAGGGAAGAGAACAGCAAGGCGAACCACGGCGCTGCTCACTCTGACCGCGCGCCGCGCAGATCAAGCAGGTCAGCGATCCGTTCGCTGGGCTTGTAGAAGCCCAGGCGTTTGCGGGGTCGGTCGTTGAGCTCGTCGGCGACGGCGTCCAGCTCGAGCTCGCTCACGGTGCTCAGGTCGGCGCCCTTCGGGAAGTACTGGCGCAGCAGCCCGTTGGTGTTCTCGTTTGACCCGCGCTGCCAAGGGGCGTGCGGATCGCAAAAGTAGACCTCGATCCCCGCGTCGACTCGGACCTGTTTCCAGTCGCGCATCTCTGGGCCCTGGTCCCAGGTCAGCGAGCGACGCAGACTGTCGGGCAGCGTCTTGATCTTCTCAGCGAGCGCCGGCGCGACCCGCTCGGGCTTATAGCCGTCGGGCAGGCAGACCAGCATCGCGTAGCCGGTGCTGCGCTCGACCAGCGTGCCGATCGCGGTCTTGTTGTTCTTGCCGATCAAGAGATCGCCCTCCCAATGCCCGGGAACGGCGCGATCATCGGCCTCCTGGGGCCGCTCGGCGATGTTGATCATGTCCGGAATCCGGTTCTTGCGCTGACCGGCCTTCCGACCCGGGTGGCGTAGCGCGCGACCGGTCCGCAGACACTTGGTCAGGTCTCGTCGCAGCGCGCCTCTGGAGGTCACATACAGCGACTGGTAGATCGTCTCGGTCGACACCCACATCTCCGGGTCATCGGGAAACTGCGCCCGCAGGCGCCCAGCGATCTGCTCGGGAGAGTAGCGGCGCGCAAGATCATCCTCGACGATCGAACGCAGCCGCAAGTTGACGGCCAGCTTCGCCGGCTTCGGGCGGCTCGCTCGCTCCCACGCCAGCGCATGCGCCGTCGTCGCGCGATAGCACCCGCCGCGATCCGCGTTGCGGCGCAGCTCCCTCGAGACCGTCGAAGGGGAACGGCTCAGGCGGCGGGCGATCGAACGAACCGACTCCCCGCCCGCGTTTGCCAACGCGATCTCCTCACGCTCAGCGAACGACAAGTAGCGGCCCGTCAGATCGCGACCACGACGAGGCCGAACGCCGCCCGACGCGGCGATCCACCGAGCCCCCTTCTTGCGATACGTGCCGACACCAGCAGCGGCGTCGGTGATGAACTCGCCCCGCTGCAACGCGGCCCAAAACGGCTGAATGACTTCAGGAACCATACGATCGCTAAACACCATTAGCAGCACTCCGATCAGCGAGTGTTGCGACCACCGTACGAACCCAAGGATCCCCCAGCGGGACAGACACGGCGGACGATCTGCTGCCCATTACGCCTATTGCGGCAGTGCCGCTGTCGACGCCGTTGTGACCGCTCCGGTGCTTGCAGGTTCGGCTAGCACCCGAGCTTCGGTCTAACCATCCGTCCTCGGTACGACGCTAACGCGCTTCTGGCGACTGGCAGGACGGGACGAGATTCAACCGACGAAGCGGCCAGGGGTCCGGTCGTGTCGCTGCGACCTTGAAAGCGACATCCGGGCTCGGGACGGGTCTCCCTCTCGGAGTCGAGGTTCCGGTCCGGGTGGAGGGGCGTCGCCACGCACGCACCATCGCGTGGCCAGCGGGGAACCAGGCAAAGCACGAGCACGACCGCGTCGGGCGACTAGCCAAGCGCGGCCGCCTCAGCCGGTCCAGAAACCGGCATGGGCGAGAGTCAATCGGTGGTTCGAATTCGCCCTCTCCGTCCGGTCTCGACCACGTCGAGCACCGCAGTGCTAGGGAGCAGAGTCGCCAGCGAGGGGCACCACGATCCGATGGATCTTGAGGCCGAGGCCGAGTCGCTCACGGTGTTCAGTCAGCATTGGATCAAGGCCGGTCAGCTCATGGATGCGATCGAGCCGGTAGGCGACCGTGTGCCTGTGAGCGAACAGCGCCGTCGCGGTCGCATTCATGTTGCAGTTGGCGTCGAAGTAAGCTCGCAGCGTCCTGACCAGCTCGCTGCTGTAGCGATCGTCGTAGCGGACGACCGCGGCGATCGTTGACTCGTAGAAGGCACGGACCTCCTCAGGATGCGAGGCGAGCATCCGGAACAGCAGCTTGTAGGTGCCGTTCCCGTCGATCTCTGCAACGGCCGAATCCTGCGAGTACCGCAGGACCTCCAGCATCATCTCCGCCTCGCGGACCGCATCACCGAGCTCGGCAGGGTACGCCCGGCAACTGGAGATGCCGACGATCGCGTGGCGGCGAAGCCGCTCAGCTAGCTGCCGGGCGGATGCCTCGGTTGCCGCGATGTCGCCGCCCGCGAGAGTTGGCAGCACGGCGTAGACGCGCGGACGCGCGTCGACTTCGATGCCGTCAAGCTGCTGCGCGAGCGCACTGGGGTGCTCGGCTGCGATCGTTGCCAGCACAAGGTGAAAGCGCTCGCTGATGACGTCCAGACAGAGCACGATCCCGCCGCCGGAAAGGTCACAACCGAGCCGCGAGGCGCGACGCGCGACTTCGGCACCACTGAGCTGCTCACGCGCCCGGAGACCCTCGAGAAAGGATCCGCGAACGCGATGCTCGGTCTCCTCCCGGGCATCCTGGACTGCAAGCTCTATCAGGGCCGCGACGGCTGTGCCGTCCAGGTACTGGCTCGCGAGCTCGGCCGGCGGCCGACCGGTCTCGAGCAGGGCGACCACTCCGGCGAGCGCCTCTTGGAAGTGGATCGGTCGCTGTTCGACAACGCTCCTAGGCACCGCCGCGGGACGACCGAGCGCTCGCTGCGTCACCCAATCCGTGAGCGCGGACAGCACGTCGGCGGGACCGGCCTCATCGGAGCAGACCGCAGCCGCCAGACGTGGCATGACGATCGCCACCGGAGCGCCGGTCGCATCAGCGGCCAGCCTGGCTACCGCGGAGAGCCCGTGGCCGGCCAGCACAGCGGCAGTCATTTCCGCTTGCAGGGCTCTGGGGTCCGAGGCGGCCTGAACACGTCCGGCGTCGGCCGTCCGCGGCTCGGTGCCGGACTTCACGGATGTGATCGACACGCCACTCGTCTGTGTCTGGTAGCGGTCATCTGTCGGGCGGAGTCTCGCGCGCGCTCGATGCGGCGTCTTTGGCCCGGCGGCGAATGATCGACTTGGCCCGTTAGCCAAACGCAGTCGCGGCGGGGATCAGTCACACATCACGTCGCCGCCGGAGACGTTCACCACGGCGCCGGTGATGAACCCGCCGCCGTCGGCGGACGCCAGCAGCAACGCCGCCGGCACGACATCCTCGACCTGACCGAACCGGCCGAGTGGTATCTCGGCCCGCTTGGCGTCGAGCCACTCCGGTGGCATCTGCAGCAGCATGTCGGTCTCCACCGGCCCGGGTGCGATCGTGTTGACAGTGATCCGGTGGGGCGCGAGCTCGCGCGCGAGCGCGCGCGTGAGGCCGTGGACGGCCGCCTTTGACGAGACGTAGTGGGCCATCCTATCCGCACCTTTCATCGCGATCTGCGACCCAATGTTGATGATCCGCCCGCCCTCGCCGGCGGCCACCATCGCGCGGGCGGCAGCGCGCGCCGCGAAGAAGGTGCCGTCGAGGTTGACGGCGTGGACCGCTCGCCACTGGGTGGCGGTCATCTCCAGGAAGGCGGTGGCGGTACCGATCCCGGCGCAGTTGACCAGCACCCATGGCGAGCCGAGGGCGGCGACCGCGTCACCGAACGCACCGTCGACCTGCTGCTCGTCGCTGACGTCGGCCGGGAGCGCGATAGCCCGACCGCCCGCGGCCGTGATCTCTGCAGCCACGGCATGCGCCAGTGCGGCCGACCTGTCGACCACGGCGAGCGTCGCGCCCTCCGCGGCGAACCGCAGCGCAATCCCTCGACCGATTCCGCGTCCGGCGCCGCTGACGATCGCAACCCGTCCCTCCAGTGCGGTCATCGCCTCAGCTCCTTTCCTCGCAGATGATCACGACAGAGTCAGTTCGGTGCCGACGCCGGCGGCCAGCGCACCGGCAACGACCTGGTGGGCGGCAGCCATGTCCTGCAGCGCCAAGCCGACCGAGTTGAACAGCGTCACCTGCTCCTCCCCGGTGCGCCCGGGGCGAGTCCCGAGGATCACCTGTCCAAGTTCGCCGTGAATGTCTGTAGCCGTGATCGCGCCCTCGGCGATCGGCATGCAAACCTCACCTGAGCGGTCCAACGAAGAAGCGAGATCGTCGACGACGACAAGGCTGCGGCGGATTCCGTCTGAGTCGATCTCACGATGGTCAGGACGCGGGGGAGCACCCACCGCGTTGACATGCAGTCCCGGGTGGAACCACTCGCCCTTGACGAGCGGCTCGCGTGATGGCGTCAGCGTGCAGAGGACGTCCGCCGAGCGCACGACAGCCTCCGGACCGTCGAGCACCTCCACCTGGACTCCAAGCCCGCTGGACTCCGCGGCGAATCTGTCCGCGGTCGCTCGCGTCCGGCTCCACACGGTGACACGCTCGAACTTGCGCACCGTCCGAAGCGCCGCCAGGTGCGAGCGCGCCTGCGCGCCGGCGCCGATCAAGCCGAGCGTGCGGGCGTCGTGACGTGCGAGGTGCCGCGTCGCCACGGCAGACGCCGCGGCGGTCCGGTACAGCGTGATCTCGATCCCGTCGAGGAATGCCATGCACTGCCCGGTGTCCGGATCGATCAGCGTGATCGCGGAGTGCTGCGAGCGCAGGCCACGCTCGGAATTGCGCGGCACGTCCGCGAGCACCTTCACACCGGCCACGGCGGGCGACTGGATCACGGCGGCCATCGGCAGCATCACGCCGCCGGCCGGCAGTCGCGTGGCCTGATCGATCGCCTGGCTGGCTTCGACGGCGGCCAGCGACGCGTGGGCTGCCTCAACCGCGGCCACGATCGCTTCGACCCGGATCACCCGCCGGACGTCTTCGCGCGTCAGCACTAGCACGCTAGTCGTCTGCCGAACTCGGCTTGATCAGCCGGCCGCGCACCTGCTCGTTGAGCTGACCGTCACTGAGCACGGCGCGACCACGAGAGAAGACGTGGCGGACCTCGCCGCTGATCGGACTGCCGACCAGCGCGCTGATCTGATGGCGGTAGCGCAGCTCCTCCGGCGTCAGCGTCCACCGTCGCCGCAAGTCGACGAGTGCCAGATCAGCGTCGTAGCCGACCGCGATCCTCCCCTTCTGGGGCAGGCGCAGCCTGGCGGCGACGTTCGCGGACACGGCATCGACGGCCGCCGCCAGGCCGATCCGACCGTCGTTGACACCTTCCAGCAGCACGCCGAGCGTCGACTGGCACCCGTTGATCCCGCCCCACGCCGCGAAGAAGTCATCGGTCTGCTTGAGCTCGGGCGGGCAGGGTGAATGGTCGGACGCGACGATCGCCCGCGGGTCGGACCCGACCTCGGACCACAGCCGCTCCCGGTTGGCCTGATCGCGCATCACGGGCGCACACTTGGCGATCGGCCCGAGGGCGACGACGTCGTCCTCGGTCAGCGCGAGGAAGTGTGTCGCCGTCTCCCAGGAGACGGCGACTCCACGGCGGCGAGCATCCTGGACCAGCTTGATCCCGGCCCCAGTGCTGACATGGACGATGTGCAGCCGGCAACCGGCGTCGGCCGCGAACGTGATCGCCCGGCTGATCGCCTCCAGCTCGGCCACCGTCGAACGCGACTCCAGCCAGCTCCGCGCGTCGGTTCGGCCGGCGGCGACCAGCCGGTCCCGCGCCGCCGAGACCAGCATGTTGTTCTCGGCGTGGACGGCAACCAGCGCGTCCAACGCAGCCGCCCGGCGCATCCCGTCCAGCAGGGTGGCGTCATCGGCCGGACGGAAGTCGGCCATCCCGGTCTCGCTCATGAACGCCTTGAACCCGACCGCCCCGCGCGCGTGCATGGCGTCGAGCTGGTCCAGGTTTCCGGGCACGAGGCCTCCCCACAGGGCGAAGTCAACCCGCGCGCTGGCTGCCGCCGCGCGTGCCTTGAGCTCGAAGGAATCCGCGTCAACGGTCGGCGGCGAAGCGTTCAGGGGCATATCGACGAAGGTCGTCATCCCGCCGGCCGCCAGCGCTGCGGAAGCTGTGGCGAAGCCCTCCCACTCGGTCCGGCCCGGCTCATCGCAGTGGACGTGAGCGTCGATCCCACCCGGCAGGACGTGAAGCTCGCCGGCGTCGAGCTCTGACCGAGCAGTGCCGTTGAGGTTCTCGCCGATCGCCGCGATCCGACCTTCAACGATCCCGATGTCGACCTCGAGCGCGCCGTCGGTCGTCAGGACCTGCCCGCCGCGAATCAGAACGTCGTAGTCCACCTCAGTCGATCTCGGCCAACCGGCGGAGCGTCGCCGCGAGCACCCGCACGCCGCGGTCGATGTCCTCTGGCGCGGTGTACTCCAGCGGGGAGTGGCTGATCCCGCCGACGCTGGGGACGAAGATCATCCCCATCGGCACCTTCGCACCCAGGACCATCGCGTCGTGGTAAGCGCCGCTGATGATGTCCAGATAAGGCTCGCCGACGTCTTCGCACGCACCGCGAACCGCATCGACGACGATCGGGCTGCAGACCGCCGGCTGGTCGAGCGTGATCGTCTGCACTGAGTGCTCCAACCCGCGACGCGTGCAGATCTCCTCCAGCGCCGCCAAGAAGTTCGAGACGGCGGACTCTCGCGCGGCGCCGTCATGGTCACGGATGTCGACCTGCAGCTCCACCTCGCCGGGGATCACGTTGATCGCGCCGGGGCCGACCTTGACGACGCCCACGGTCCCGACTGTGCCCCCGCTCGGCGAATCCCGGGCCAGTCGTTCAAGTTCTGCGGCAGCTTCGACGGCGCCTGCGAACGCGTCACGCCGCAACCGCATCGGCGTAGCTCCAGCGTGAGCCGGAGCGCCGGTGA
>JBEKRJ010000079.1:0-11571 GCA_049518835.1 Solirubrobacteraceae bacterium | reverse complement strand
TGGCGAAGTAGCCCTCGATCGCGTCCGCGACGTCGACGAGCGCAACCAGGTCGTCGTCGGTCAGACAGCGGGCATCCCTGCGCGCCGGCGGCACCTGGACCCGGACCGCGCCGCGACCCAGCGGATCGGGCACGTACTCGACCTGCTTGGAGCTCACCTGCTCGCGCACGAGCTCACGCGTGACCTTGCTGACGAGGTAGTAGTCGGGGGTCACCTCGCCCCCGACGACCGCCAGCCCGAGCCCCCAGCTGGCGTTGATCGCAACCATGCTCGGGTCGCCGCTGACCGGGTTGCAGGTGAACATCACGCCCGAGCGCTCGGCGTCGACCATCAGCTGCACGGTCACGCCCATCGCCGGCGCGTGCCGCCGGCGGGCCAGTCGCGCGCGGTAGCTGATCGCCGGCGGGCTGTAGAGGCTGACCCAGCAGTCGCGCACCGCGTCGCACACGTGCTCGGCCCCCCGCACCCACAGGTAGCTCTCCTGCTGGCCGGCGAACGTCGCATCCTGGCTGTCCTCGCCGACCGCGCTCGAGCGCACGGCAACCGGCGGCGAGGCGACGCCGCACGCCTGCGCGAGCTGCAGATAGCGCTCGGCGATCTCGCTGCTGAGCAGCTCGGGCACCGGCGCCGAACGCATCGACGCGCCGATCGCGCGCGAGACGGCCTGCCCACGGTCGACGTCGCTCTCGGTCAGGCCCGCGATCGCGCCTTCGATCCCGTCACGGAGCCCCGACTGCGCGACGAACGAGCGATACGCCTCGGCGGACAGGGCAAATCCGGCGGGGACCGGGATCCCCGCGAGCAGCAGCTCGCCGAGGTTCGCGCTCTTGGCACCGAACCGCGGCTCGTCGCCGCGGCGCAGCTCGCTCAGTGCGGCGCAGTAGGGCACGCGCTCGCGCCGAGCCGCTAGCCGTCCCCGCCCCGCAGCAGCGTGACGGTCCCGTCGGAGCCGTTGACCCTGACCGTCTGACCGGTGCGGATCTGGGCGGTCGCCCGGCCGGTGCCCACGACCGCGGGCAGCCCGTACTCGCGGCACACGATCGCCGCGTGCGACATCACGCCGCCGACGTCGGTGACGGTCGCCTTGATCTTCGAGAAGATCGGCGCCCACGCCGGCGAGGTGCTGGCGCACACGAGGATCTCGCCGTCGCGCACGTCCGCGAGCTCGTCGACTGAGTGCACGACCCGGGCCGGCCCCTCGATCACCCCAGGGGACGCGGCCGCGCCGCGCAGCTGGTTGCCGCCGTCCTGCTGGCGCGCCCACTCCCGCACCCGCTCGGTCGTAACTCCCCACAGCATGATCGTCATCGGGTCGGTGACCGCCTCGGGCGCGACGCCGAGCGCCGGCGGGGGCGTCCAGTCCGCGAGCCGCTCGAGCAATTGCTTGCGTCGCGCGACGATCGCCGGCCAGTGCCCCGGCCCGCGTGCGGCGCCCCCGGTCGCCCACGACAGCACCAGCTCGTCGAGCGCCGACGCGACCTCGTAGCGCGACAGTTGGAACACGTCCTCGCTGTCGTGCAGGAAGCCGTGCTCGGCCAGCAACACGCCGAACTCGCGGATCTTGTTCCACCACCGCGTCAAGAACCAGTAGTCACAGAAGAACTTGTGCTCCTCGACGTACGGGAACACGGTCCGCGAGAGCCCGAGCAGGTCGTCGAACGTCCTGCGGGCGTCGGCGTCGAGCAGTTCGCCGTACTCGTGCGCAAGACGCTCGCGCTCGCGCTGGAGCTCCTCGGTCGGGCGGTCGATCTGCGCGCCCGCCTTGAGCGCGCTGATGTGCCCGATCAGCGCCGCGTACGGGATCGCGGGGTCGTCGAGCCAGCTGCGGTAGTAGTGATACAGCCCGTCGCCCGTCGCCATGTTGAACCACGGGTCCTTGATCTCGTCGAGCTCGTCGAGCCACGCGCGTCCCGCGGCGCTGGCGGCCAGCTCGGACTCGATCTGTGCCGGCGAGCGGTCCTGCACGAACGCCGAGTCGACCCCGGTGTCGATCGCCAGCCGCGCCAGGCGCCGCAGCTCGGCGTCGGGCCGGAACAGCAGCACGTCGATCCCAGCGACCATCTGCGCGATGTGCTGATCGGGGATATCCGGCAGTTGGCCCTTGCAGAACTCGACAAACGTCGCGTACGCCCCGTAGCCGAGCAGCAGGAACTCGAAGTGGTGCTGCCACATCAGGTCCAGCATTCGCAGCGCCCGCCCGTACGCGTCGAGCAACTCGTAGAAGCTCGTGTTGCGCTCGTCGCCAAACGCGATCTCGTCGGGCTCGTACTCCGACAGCGACGGCACCCGCAGCTCCCCGAGCTCGACGATCAGCGCGTCCATCTTCGCCCGCCAGCGCCCGTACAGCTCGGTCCAGTGCTCGTAGTAGTAACCCGCCCGTCGATGGAAGAACTGCGCCCGCTCGGCGATCTTGGCCGGATCGGTGACCGGGTTGCCGCTGATGTACACGTACCCGTTCACGCATCGGTAGTCGATCCCCATCGCGGGCGGCACCGCGAACACGCGGTTCTGCCACGAGCCGACTGCCTGGTAGGGCGAGTCGACGCAGATCACGTCGAACGCCGGCATCGGCACCGGGAAGTGCATCGAGTTCCAAAACCAGAACCGCTGCTCGTCGGTCGCCCGCCGGCGCTCGTCGAACACGGCGTAATACGGGTACATCTCCTCCCAGCCTTCACATCCCGGCGGCGTCTCGATCGAATAGGGGCTGGGGAAAGCGCCGATCGCAGGCGTCGGGCTGGCCATGGGAAACCTCGCTTTGCGGACGGGCGCGTCGCTGCGCCCCAGGTGGTCACATCTGATCAGAACGCATGTTGGCGAAACCGGGCGAGGCTAGCGCTGCGCCACATACACCGGCCCCGCCAGCTGCGCGGCCAGCACCGCGCTGCCGAGGAAGTCGACCGACAGCGACAGGCGGCCGCGGCCTCGCAACCGCGCCGCGGGAATGCTGACCGTCGTGCGGTAGCGGCAGCGGCGGGTGACCGTGGCCCACTTGACCACCAGCGCCCTGCGGCCGTGCTTGACCGACAGCGCCACGTACCCGTTGCATCCATCCCGCTTGCTGATCCCAGCGGGCAGCAGGAGCGCGCCGCTGACCGTGTAGCGGTCGCCGGCGCCGGCGAGGATCGTGACGGTCAGCCGCCGCGGGGTCGCGAGCGCGGTGCGGAAGGTCGCGTCTGAGCCGTAGCTGGTCCCCTGCGCGTCAAACGCCACCAGGCGGTAGTGGTAGATCGTCCCGGCACGCAGGCCCGAGATCCGTGCGCGGACGGGCGCCGCGACGCTCGACGCCGGCAGCGACCCGGCGCCCGTCTGGCGCCCGTAGTCGATTGTCGTCCCGAACTGGAACGCGTACGCCACCGGCGCCGTCCCCGCCGTCAGCGATCCGCGCAACGTCGCGGCCCGCTTGGCGACGTGCGCCGGCGCGTCGGTGAACACCTGCGGGCCGAGCGCAAAGGCGACGGTCTCGGTCGCCGACGCGGTCGCACCGGAGTTGGTCACGAGCACCGCCATCAGCGCGTTGGGCCCCGGCGCGAGCGGCACGGCGGCCGTGAACGTGTCGCCTGCCAGCGTCGCGGTCACGCCGTTGACGGTCACCGACGAGACCCCCGAGCTGGCGGTCGCGGTGCCCGTCACGGTCACGGGTGAGTCCGCGGTCAGCGCGCCGGCGAGCGGCGCGGTGAACGCGATCGCCGGCGGCGCGAACCGATCCTCGGCGCTCAGCGCGTCCTCGCGCGCCGCCGCGACCGTCGGCTCGGTCGCGTACGCGTAGCTGATCGTGGCGCTGCCCGATGACGGCACGGTCAGCTGCGCGGGCGCGTCGAAGCCGTCCTCGCTGCTGAACAGAAACGCTCCCGACGGCGGTTGCGCGTACGTGATCGCCGCGCCCGCGCCAGCGCTGTCGATCAGGATCGATCCCGGCCCTTGCGACGGCACGGTGACCGCATCGCCGCGCTGGTGGGCCGCAAACGAGCTCTGTCCGGGGAACTGATACTCCGGAGTGCCGCTCGCGCCGTCCTGATCGTTGCCGAGCAACAGGCTGAGCGAGTGGGCGGAGCCGTCGCTGCTGGTGTAGGAATCGTCGATCTTGACCACGTGGCCTTCGTCGGTCTGCTCGATCGTCCGCTGCAGCTGCACGCCGCTTGACACAAATGCGCTGCAGTTGGCCGCCGTCGCGGGAAACGGATCACCCATGCAGCGCACGAGCGGCTCGGTCTCGGCCAGCTGCAGATCGCCGTTGCGGGGATTCTGCGCAACGGTCCCCAGCGACACGGCGAGCTGTCCGGTGGCGGCCGGGTTGATCGCGTTCGCGGTCGCCGGCGCGTAGGCGGGCTGGCCGTCGACCTCGATCCCCGGCCGCGATTGGTCCGACTGCGCGGGGCTGCTGGTGAAGTCCGCGCATCCAAACCCGGCGCCGTCGACCTGGCCCGTGACGACCGGATCGAGCAGATAGCTGTGCGCCAGCCCGCAGGCGCCGAACGAGCTGTACTGGTCGGCGGCCGTCAGCTGCGGCGCGCTCAGCTGGAAGTCCTGCGCTTGGGCCTGCAGCTGCCCGACCGCTACGCGCGGCCCGGCGAACGCGTCCAACCCGGCGGTCGGCGCGGTCCCCGCCGGCACGGCCCGCAGCCGGCAGACGTTCGCGCCCGTGCTCGCGAGCACGAGCGAGCGCAGCGCGACGGTCGTCTGCCACGAGCCGTCCGCGCCGACCGCGACGCCGGTGGCGACGGGGCCGGCGCTGGTCCCGCTCGAGCCGTCGTCGTGGTAGCAGAGGATGTCGACGGCGGTGGCGGCGCCGGCGAACGTCCCGGCGATCGTCACGGCCTGGCCCTGATCGATGGCGAACAACGGGTCCGCGGGCGAGCTGATCGCCGACGCCGGCGCGCCGTCCGCGTGCGCGGGCGCCGCGACGAGCACGGCAAGCGCCAGCGCCACCACCAACCGCACCGCTATCCGCGCCGTCCCAACCACCGGTGCCGGTCATGGTACGGGCCGCGGGATCCCCCGCGCCGGCGCGGGTCGGATTGTGGGTATGGGCACGGGACCGGGTCGCGTCAGGGACGGCCCAGCGGCCAAGCCCGGCGCCAGGGCGCCACGGCCGGCGAGCGCCGCGCCGGCTAGCGGCCGATCGTCATCTGCACCCCGCGCGCAAGCGTCTGGTAGATCACGCAGTAGCGCTCGGTCAGCGCCAGCAGCTTGTCGAGCTCGTCGGCTGGGGGTGGCGAGTCGAGCGCCACGGTCACGTGGATCGACGTGAAGCCGACCGGTGCGTCGCGGTCGACGCCGAGCGTGCCGCGAAAGTCGAGCTCGCCCTCGGCGCTGATCCGTCCCCCGCTGAGCGTCAGCCCGCGATTGACCGCGACCGCCCTCAGCGTCACGCCGGCGCACGCCACCAGCGCCTGCAACAGCATGTCGCCCGAACAGGCGAGCGTGCCGTCGCCGCCGCTGGCCGGATGCAGGCCCGCCTGCACCAGCGCGCGTCCGGTCTGGACCGAGCACGCCACCTCGCTGGCATCGAGGTCGCCCTCGGCGCGCAGCATCACCAGTCCAGCCCGCGCGTCATCGCGGTAGCGCTGCTTGAGGGGCGCCTGCAGCGCCTGCAACTGGTCGCGTCTCACGAGTCGCTCAGCCGATCGACATCGTCTCATAGCCGAGGTACAGGCGGGCCGCCCACGACAGCGGATCGCTGGCGAAGCGACGCTGCAGCGCCCCGTCGCGCAGCGCGTCGTCGATCCCGGCCATGATCATCGACTGGTCGAGCACCAGCCGCCGGTGGCCGATCGAGCCCGTCGTCGGGTCGACCGCGTCGTAGAAGCCGCCGTCGGGGCTGTAGATGCCCGGATAGCCCGCGAGCAGCGCCTCGATGTTCGCGTACGCCTGCTGGGGGATCACCGGCAGCGCGATGAACGACGCGTGCGGCGTGACCGCGGTCTCGCAGTCGGGCGAGCAGACCGACTGCGACAACTGCTGCTCGGGCCCGAACGCGAGGCCGTCGACGCCGTCGGCGGCGTAGTTGCCGCTGTCGTCCGGCGTGCTGGACGGCGACATCCCCCACACCGGGTAGTGCAGCACCTGCGTCGCGTAGATCGCCTGCACCTGCGCCCAGCGCAGATCGTCGAGGCCGAAGCTGTGGGGCCCCCACGTCGTCTCGGGCACCACGAGGTTTGCCATCAGGCCCTCGAACATCCCTCCCGCCCACGTCGGCACGAACGTCAGCGACGTGCCGGGGTAGGTGTAGTGGCCCTCCCAGACGTTGAACTGCTTGCCCGACTGCGGATCGGTGTACGTCCGCCAGTAGCCGGCGACCGGCCACTGACCCTGCCAGGAGAAGTCGGGATCGGTCGGGCAGCGTTGCGGCGGCAGCGTGCGCCACGTCCGCCACCACACGTCGCCCGGCATCTGGCGCTTGCCGATGCCGATGTAGATCGCGATCCGCGGGTCGCTGTACAGGGCGCCGTTGTGATAGCCCGCGGGGCCCTGGTCGACGTAGTAGCCGCCGTACATCTGGCCGGTCGGTGGGTCGCCCGGGAGCGACGCGTTGGTGTTGCACGCGGTCTGCGCGCGGTCGTCGTAGAAGATCGCGAAGTTCATCGGCTCGAGTAGCTGGTCGGCGAGGCCCCGCAACTCGGGCAACGCCTCCCGAACCTCGATCAGCCCCGAGGCGTACCAGCCGTTGTCGACCGCCGAGACAAACCAGCAGTTGTCCTGACTGGGCGTCGTCTCCGTGCAGTCGCCGGCGCCCGGGTTGAGCAGCACGTTGCCGTTGTTGGTGTCATACCACTGGTACAGGAAGCCGTCGTAGCGCTTGAGCGTCAGCACCTCGTCGAGGGTCGCCGTGATCAGCGAGCGCGCGCGCGAGCGGTCGATCAGCCCGAGGTCGTCCGCGGCCACCACCGCCCACAGGTACACGCCGACGTTCGCCGCCGACGTGTACTGCCCGCGCACATCGCCGGGCCCGAGGTTGTCGAGCGGCAGGTGCGTGGCCGGGTCCACGTCGGCCGCGTAGAAGCGCCACGTCGCGCGCGCGATCCCGTACAGGACCGCCTGCTGGTGGCGCGTCAGCGACGCGGCGCCGGCGCCCGGCGCGGCCGCGCCCGACAGCGCGGCCGCGCAAACAGCGACAAGCGCGAAGCGGCGCAGGAGTCTGATCGCGCGCTCCTTAGCCCTAGCCGATCGAGAACGTCTGCTGCAGGCCGCCGACCGAGCTGTCGCCAACCCACACGTCCACAGGTCCGGGCTCGATCGTGAACTGATCCTGGTTGTTGTAGAAGCCGAAGTTCTGCGGGCCGAGTGTGAACGTGACGGTCTGGCTGTGCCCCGGCGCGAGCGTTACCCGTTGGAAGCCCTCCAGGCGCCGCACGGGCTCGAGGATGCTCGTGTAGCTCTCGTGCGTGTACAGCTGCACGACGTCATCGCCCGTGACCGGTCCGGTGTTGGTGATGTCGGCCTTGACCGCCAGCGAGCCGTTGGCCGCGACCCGGGCCGCCGACAGTCGCAGGTTCGACAGCGAGAAGCTCGTGTACGAGAGCCCGTAGCCGAACGGGTACAGCGGTGTGTTGGGCGCATCCAGGTACTTCGACGTGTACTTGTTGTTGGGATCAAACGGCCTCCCGGTCGGCAGCTCGTTGTAGGAGATCGGAATCTGGCCGACGTCGTATGGGAACGACATCGGCAGCTTGCCGCCGGGGTCGACGCTGCCGAACAACACGTCGGCGACGGCGTCGCCACCCTCGGTCCCGGGGAACCAGGCCTCGAGCAGCGCCGGCGCGTTCGCGGCCAGCCAGTCGATCGTCAGTGGGCGGCCGGTCATCAGGACGACGACGTACGGCTTGCCGGTCGCGGCGATCGCTTGCACGAGCGCGAGTTGCTGCCCGGGCAGGTCAAGGTCCGTGCGCGAAGACGCCTCGCCGCTGTACGCGGCCGGCTCGCCGACGACGACGACCGTCACCTGGGCCGCCTGGGCGGCGGCGACCGCGGCGCCGAAGCCGGCCGTCGACGTGCAGTAGGCGTCGCATCCTTGGGCGTAGGTGACGGTCGCGTTCGGGACGGCCTTCTGGATCCCCTGCACGACATCGACGACGTCGCCCTGGTCGATGTCGTAGCCGATCGGCACATCGGGACCGAGCTGGTCGCTTGGATCCTGCGCCAGCGGACCGACGACCGCGATCGACGACAGCCCGGTGCTCAGCGGCAGAGCGTGGTTGTCGTCCTCCAGCAGCACCATCGACTCGTCGGCTGACTTGCGCGCCGCTGCGAGGTGCGCGGGCGTCAGCTCGTCCTGCGCCACGCGCGCGTCGCTGCCCTGGTAGGGGTCAGAGAACAGTCCGGCGATGTACTTGAGCGTCAGCACGTGGCGGACTGCGTCGTTGAGCTGCGCGATCGTGATCTGACCCGAGCTCAGCAGCTGCGGGCCGAAGTTGGCGTACGTCGAGTACTGGCTCGGGATCTGAACCGCCATCTCGATGTCGACGCCGGCGCTCAGCGCTTCCTTGGCGGCCTGCGCGCCGTTGGCGGCATAGCCGAACGCCTCGAGCTCCTGGACTGCCTGGTAGTCGCTGACGACGGTGCCGCTGAACCCGAGATCCTGACGCAGGACCGTCTGCAGCAAGTACGGATTGGCGGTCGTGGGGACCCCGTCAAACGACGTGAAGGCGCTCATCACCGTCGCCGCGCCGGCGTCGATCGCGGCCTTGTACGGAGGCAGGTAGTCGTTGAAGAACTGCTGGTCGGACATGTCGACGGTGTTGTATTCGCGCCCGGCATCGACCGCGCCGTAGGCGGCGAAGTGCTTCACGGTCGCAACCATGTTCTCCGGGTCGCTGACGTCCGTTCCCTGGTAGCCGTGCACCTTCGCCGCGGCGATCGCCGCGCCCAGGTACGGGTCCTCGCCGGCGCCCTCGACGACGCGTCCCCAGCGCGGATCGCGGCTGATGTCGACCATCGGGTTGAACGTCCACTTGATCCCGTCGGCGGTCGCCTCGTCGGCCGACACCACCTCGTCGTTGCTGACGGTCGCGGGGTCCCACGTCGCGGCCTCGCCGAGCGGCACCGGGAACAGCGTCTTGTAGCCGTGGATCACGTCGAGCCCGAAGATCAGCGGGATGTGCAGGCGCGACTGCAGCGCGGCCTGCTGGACCTGGTTGATGTAGTCGACCCCGGTCACATCGAGCACCGAGCCGATCTTCCCCGCCCGCGCCTCGTCGATCAGCGTCTGCGGGGGCGTCGTCGCCCCCGACATCTCGAGCTGGCCGAACTTCTCGGCGACGGTCATGCTGGCCAGCAGGGCGCTGACCTTGGCGTTGATCGACTGCTGCTGCGGCGTGTCGGCCGCAGGCGGATGCGCCGCCCGAGCGGGTTGCGATGCACTCACGATCACGAGCACCGTCGCGACGGCGCCAAGCAGCAAAGCACAGGCAAATCCGGCACGGCGCCTGGACCCGACCCAGACACTGCCGCGAAACCGATCCGGCATTACCTCTCCTATCTTCGGTGGCGGCCGCTGGGCTACCCAACCGCGTCAGAAATCAAACGCGCGGGCACGCCGGCCGGCGTCAGCTTGCGAGCATCGCCAGGGCCCGGTCGCTGGTCTGCTCGCCTGGCGCCAGCGCCGCCGAGCAAGCGGCGTCACCGAACAACTGCCGGTAGACGTAGACGGCCAGCACCGACCGGCAGCAGCTGGCGTGGCAGACGAACAGCGCCACCGGCACGGATACAATCGCAGGCGAAGCCAAAGGAGTCCGAGTGATCGTGCTGGCTGGGGTGATTGTGGTGGTGGCGAGCACGAGTCCTACCGGCTCGCGGGTGCTGCGGTGAGCGCCTCGCGCCGGCCGCGCGGGTCGTCGACGCGCACCGGCTCGGACCCGCGCAGCCGTCTCGGCGCAGGATTGGTCAAAATCCCGCCGGTCCCGTTCCGCGACCCGGCCGACGCTGTGCTGGAGGATCCCAAGGTCGCGGAGGACCGCCGCTTCTGCTCGCTGTGCGAGCAGCCGGTTGGGCGCAGCCGCGACGGTGCGCCGGCGCGCACGACGGGTTTCTGCCACGAGTGCGGGACGCCGTTCTCGTTCGCGCCGCAGCTGCGGCCGGGCGATTTCGTCGGCGGGCAGTACGAGGTCATCGGTTGCGTCGCGCATGGCGGCATGGGGTGGATCTACCTCGCCCGAGATCGCCGCGCGTCCGGGCGCTGGGTCGTGTTGAAGGGCCGGTTGAGCGCGGGCGACCGCGACGCCACCACCGCCGCCCTCGCCGAGCGCCGCTTCCTCGCGGCGGTCGAGCACCCCAAGATCGTCAAGATCTTCAACTTCATCGAGCACGCGGGCGCCGGCTACATCGTGATGGAGTACGTCGGCGGCAGGAGCCTGAGCCAACTGCTTGCCGACCGGCGCCGGCGCAGTGGCGGCGAGGCCGATCCGCTGCCGCCCGCAGATGCGATCGCGTACATGCTGGAGATCCTGCCGGCGCTTGGCTATTTGCACGGCGAGGGGCTGTTGTTCTGCGACTTCAAGCCCGACAACGTGATCCAGACACACGATTCGCTGACGCTGATCGACCTCGGCGGGGTCTGCCGGTCCGACGACCCGCCCGCAACGGTGTTCGGCACGGTCGGCTTCGAGGCGCCCGAGATCGAGGCGGCCGGGCCGTCGATCCAATCGGACCTGTTCACCGTCGCCCGCACACTGGCCGTGTTGTGCATCGACTTTCCCTGCTACCGGGGCACGTACCGGTACACGCTCCCGCCGCGCGACCAAGTGGAGCTGTTGGCGCGTCACGACCCGCTGTACCGGCTGCTGCTCAAAGCCACCGCCCCGGACCCCGACGACCGCTTCTTGTCCGCGCAGGACATGGCCGACCAGCTGCACGGCGTCCTGCGCGAGGTCGTCTCCGAGGTCGAGGGCAAGCCGGTCCCGTTCACCAGCACGCTGTTCGAGAACGCTCCCAGCGGCTCGCTCGACAGGCCCGACTGGCGGGTGCTGCCCTCTTTGCAGGTGCCCGCCGAGGACCCCGGCGCCGGCTTTCTGGCGACGATCGCGACCGTCGATCCGCCGGCGCTGCTTGCGCACCTGCGGGCCGCGCCGAAGCGCACGCTCGCGGTCGACCTGCGCCTCGCGGCCGCCCTGATCGACAGCGACCATCTCGACGGCGCCGCGCGGTTGCTTGCCGCGATCGCGGCGACGGACCCGTGGGAGTGGCGGGTCGACTGGTATTGCGGGATCGTCGAGCTGGCTCGTGGCCGACCCGAGCAGGCATGCGCTCGCTTCACCGACGTATATCACTCGGTGCCGGGTGAGCTTGCGCCGAAGCTCGCGCTCGCGCTCGCGCTCGAGTCGGCCGGCGACGTCGCGCAGGCCGCGCGGATGTACGAGATCGTCTCGCGCACGGATGCGTCGGCCACGAGCGCCTCGCTTGGGCTCGCGCGCTGCCGGCTTGCGACCGACGACGCGCGGCCGAGGACGTGGACGTGACGGCGCCGGCCGGTCGCTGCCCCGACTGCGCAGCCGCGGTGCAAGCCGGCGACCGCTACTGCGAGCAGTGCGGCGCGCGCTTGCGCAAGGCCGGCGCGGCGGCCGGCGGCGACCGGAT
>JBEKRJ010000078.1:0-11611 GCA_049518835.1 Solirubrobacteraceae bacterium | reverse complement strand
GCAGCAGCGCCCGGCGCTCGGCAGCTCGACGTACTCGCCGGCGCTCGCAAGCAGCTCGCGCGGCTCGCGCCAAACCCCCAGGCCGTTGCGCAGATGGCAGGAGTCCTGCAGGCCGATCCGCAGCCGCTTGCGCTCGGGCGCACGGCCGCCGGCAGCGGCCGCGTCCGGCGTGGCGCGCGGATCGCGCTGCACGAGCCATTGCGACAGCTCCCGCACCCGTTCGCTGCCGAGCACGCCCGCCAGGTGCGCGGCGCAGCCGCCGGCGGTTGTCACGATCGTCCCCGGCAGCGCCTCGCCGAGCTCGCGCGCGAGCTCGTTGCCACGCTCGAGCTCGCCGTTGTGGGCATGCAGTGCGCCGCAGCAGCCCTGGGCAGGGTTCGCAGCCAGCTCCGGCGCCAGCGTCAGCGCGCTGCGGCTGACGGCGGGGTACAGCACCCGCTCGAAGCACCCGAGCATCAGCTGCGCGCTGGTCTCGGCGTCGGCGGGCTTGCGGGCGTGACGCCGCGCGAGCCCGATCGCGCGCACACGCGAGACGCGGTTGACGGCCCAGATCAGCGGCGGCAGCTGCCACGCGCGCCGGCGCCCACGCCACAGATGGTCGCGCCACTGCTCCAGCAGCATGCCGTACTCCACGCCCGCGGGGCAGACCGACTCGCATGCGCGGCACCCCAGGCAGAACGACGACTCCTCGCGCACGGTCGGGTCGTCGTCGGGCAGCGCGCCGGTCTCGATCGCGCGCATCAGATTGATCCGTCCGCGGGGCGAGGACGTTTCGACGTTCGTCAGGTCGTACGTCGGGCACGCCGGCAGGCAGAACCCGCACGAGATGCAGCGGTCCAGCAATTCCGGGGTGAAGATCGCGCTCACGAGCCGAGCTTGCCGGGGTTGAGGATCCCGTGCGGATCGAACGCCGCCTTGATCCGCGCCAGCAGCGCGACGTGCTCGGCGCCGAGCTGGCGCTCGAGATACGGCAGCTTGACGATCCCGACCCCGTGCTCGCCGGTGATCGAGCCGTCGAGCTCGAGCGCCTTGGCGAAGATCTCGTCGAACGCCGCGTGCGCGCGGCGGACCGCGTCCTGGTCGGCCCCGTCGAGCACCACGGTCGGATGCAGGTTCCCGTCGCCGGCGTGGCCGAAGGTCGCGATCCGCAGCGCGTGACGCTCGGCGACCTCCTGGATATGCGCCACCATCTCCGCGATCCGCGACCGCGGCACGGTCGCGTCCTCGAGGATCGTCAGCGGCTGCAGCCGCGACAACGACGGCAGCACCGCGCGCCGCGCCTGCAGCAGCTCCTCCGCCTCCGCGACGCTGCTCGCGATCCGGATCTCGGTCGCCCCCTCGGCCTCGCAGGCGCGCGCGATCCGTTCCAGGTCGCGCTCGATCGCGTGCATGTCGCCGTCCTGGCCGAAGATCAACAGCGCGCCGGCGCTCGTGTCCAGGCCGATCCGCGCGAAGTCCTCGACCGCGCCGATGCAGACCTGATCGAGGAACTCGAGCGTCACCGGCAGCACGCCCGACGCCAGCACGCGGGACACCGCCCGACCCGCGTCGGCCAAAGCTGGGAAGTACGCCATCCCGGTGCCCGAGCTCTCCGGCGCGGGCACGAGGCGCAGCGTCAGCTCGGTCATCACCGCGAGCGTGCCCTCGCTGCCGCACAGCAGCCGCCGCAGGTCATAGCCGGCGACATCCTTGACCAGGCGCCCGCCGCTGCGAATCACCTCGCCGGTCGGCAGCACCGCTTGCACGCCGAGCACATAGTCGCGGGTGACGCCGTATTTGAGCGCGCGCAGCCCACCGGCGCACTCGGCCACGTTGCCGCCCAGCGTCGCCGTCGTGTGGCTGCCGGGATCGGGCGGGAACAGCAGGCCCTTCGCGGCCGCCGCCTGCGCGAGCTCGATCGTGCGCACGCCAGGCTGACAGACCGCGACGAGATCCGCTTCGCTGAGCTCGAGCAGGCGGTTCATGCGCGTCAGCACGAGCACGATTCCGCCGTGCAGGGCGACGGTCCCGCCGCTGAGGTTGGTGCCCGAGCCGCGCGGGACGACCGGCATCCGCGCCTCGTTTGCCAGCGCCAGCACAGCCGCCACCTGCTCGGTGCTCTGCGGGAACACGACCAGCTCCGGGTGGCCCCGTTGCAGCGGCGTCGAGTCGGTCGAGTACGTGACCAGCGTCCCCGGATCGTCGCGGACGTGCGCGCGGCCGACCGCCTGCTCGAGCGCCCGACGCAGCCGCCTGACCGCGGCCGGGTCTGACCTTGCTCGGGCAGTGGGCGCCGATGCGATCACGTCCGCGTATTGGAACACTTGCGTGATCAGTCGGTCAAGGCGTGTCCTGAGATGCGCTCTACGCGTAGCTGTCAGGACGCCCCGGATACGTCAGCCCGACCGGGCACCGGCGCGGTGGCACCGCCGGCGCCCAAGCCAGGCGCGCGCAGCGCGCCCCATAAACCGCCCCGAAGCGCTAGGCGCTGTGATGGGCGTGGCGCGCGCCGGCCCGCTCGATCGACCGGCCGGCCTTGCCCAGCCCGATCGCGAGGCTGCCGACCACGAACACGAGCAGCCCGAATCCGACCGCGCAGACGAGGCCGAGCAGGACGGGACCGAGCGCGATCGCGATCACCAGCGCCACTGGCACCGCCAGCACGACCGCAAAAATTGCAAGCACGACCTTCACGCCAACCACCTCCTTGTACACCGCCTCGGATGTCGACGGTGAAGTGAATCTAGGCGGCAGGCGCGGGTGCGTCATCCGTGTAACGGCGTAGTTTGCGCTGTGTCTGACTACGGTGCCGCGCGCGAGCGCCGGGGCGCGACAGCGGCACGGGCTTGCGTCGGCGTCCGCGCGCGGGACGCACCGCGGGGCTCAGCGGCGCAGCTTGTGTGGATCCCACCCGAGCGAGACCGCGCCGAACCGCCGGCGCTTGACGTACAACGGCACCGACAGCGTCGTCAGCACCGCGCCGGTGTCGCGGGCGTAGGTCTGCAGCAGGAACGGTCGCTCGAGCTTCGACGGCTCGCTCAATCGCGCGCCGGCGGCGCGGAGCTCGGCCGAGGTCAGCACCCGCGCCGGCAGCTGCACGCCGAGCTCCATGCGCGCCCCGCGCGTCAGCGCGCTGGAGTCCAGGAAGAAGCGCTTGGCGCGGTTGCCGACCAGGTCGCGCTCGCGGTCGCCGGTGATGTCGTTGGTGAACACGCTGTTGTGGGCGGGCGCATACACGTTGAGGTCAAACGGCAGCGCAAACGTCAGCCCCGGCTCGGCGGCCAGCACCGCATCCATCCGCGCCATCAGCTCGCGGTCGACGAGCCCGTCGTAGGCGGTGTGGTACTTCGGTGGGTCAAAGCCCTCGGCGCTCGCGCGCGAGACGTCGAACAGGCGGGCGAAGCGCCCGATTAGCGGTCCCTTCGCCTCCTCGTAGCGCAGCTCGAGCAATCGCTCGAGCGGCACGGCACCGCTGTCGACCTGGCGCTCGAGGATCGCGCGCAGCTCGTCGGCAAGCTCGCGACAGCGGCGATGCAGACGTGAGATCAAGCCCCCGGTGTCAAACCGGGCGATCGTCTGGGACGCCTTCTCGGTGCCCGCCGCGAGGTCGAGCTGACGCTCGGAGACGGCCTGCGCCTGCTGCTCGATCTCAGCGCTCGCGCTGGTGATCGCGTGCAGGTTGGAGTCGACCGCATCGACATCGGCGAGCTGGCGCTCGGCGAGCTGTGCGATCCGCGTGACCGTCTCGGTCGAGGCGGCGACCATGCTGTTGATCCGCTCGAGCGCTGCCGCGCCGGTGTCGGCGTCGCCGGCGCTCTGAGCCGATCGTTCGCGGGTCGTTGCCGCCGCCTGCTTGACGGTCTGCATCTGGCTCTGGACGTGCTTGATCGTCTGCGCGATCTGCGCGGTCTGGGAACCGGTCTCGGACGCCAGCCGCCCGACCTCGGCCGCCACCACGGCAAACCCGCGCCCGTGCTCGCCGGCGCGGGCCGCCTCGATCGCGGCGTTGAGCGCCAGCAGCCTGGTCTGGGCGGCGATCCGGTCGATGATCGACGAGAACTGGACGATGCTCGCAAGCTCGTTGGTCGCAAGCCTCTCGACGAGCTCGTCGACGCGCGCGGCGTGGTCGCTGATCTCGCCGATCGCGTCGATCACCCGCCCGACGACGCCGAGGCCGCGCTCGCTTTCGCCGGCGAGCTGATTGGCCAGTTCCGCGCCCTGCGTCGCCGAATCGGCCGCGTCCTGCGAGGCGAGGTGCAACGATTCGACCCGCTCGCTGACCTCCGTGAGCTGGCCGCGCAGGCGCTCGACCTCGTCGTGGATCACGCGCACCGCGACCGCACTGCGGGCCGCGTCGCTGGAGAAGTCCGACGTGATCTGCCCGAGCTCCTCGAGCGCCTGGGCATACTCGCGGCTGAGCGTCCCGAGCTCGCCGGGGCGCCGGGTCAGCTCGTGCAGCAACCAGACGCCGGCCTCGTCGCGCGCCGGAGCACCGGGCGCGTCGTGATCGCCTGCCGCCGCGGCGGGCTCCGACATCACGATCTGTTGGCGTTGGCGCAAATCCACGACGCTCCTCGGTAACCGGACGCACAGCACCGCGCGTCAGGACGGATGATCGACGCGCGGGCGCCGAGCTTGAGGGCCGAGGCCTGTGGCCCGCCGTCGCTTGTCAGGCGGTCGTGGTCATGGCGAGCGTCATCGCGCGCAACTCGTCCAGCGAGTCGATGATCCCGCGCTTGAACACGTCGAAGTCGGGCACGGTGGCGCGATCGGCGCACAGGCCGAACACCAGCTTGCCGGCAAACGAGACGACGACGATGCCGAGCGCGTGCTCGGCGGCGAGCGGCACGATCGGCACGAGATCGACGATCCGCCCGCCGAACACGGGCGGCGGGTCAGCGCGTCCGGGGACGTTGGTGATCGTGATGTTGAACAGTCGCTTGGCATACAGCGACCGCGCGAGGCTGGCATGCAAGAGCGGCGGCGCGAGCTCCGTCAGGCCGACGAGCGCGCCGGCGCCGTAAGCCTGCCCGCTCTCCTTGCGCTTCGCGGCCGACTCCGCGACGAGCTCATGCCGGCGCAGCGGATCGGCCTCGGCCACCGGCAGCTCGATGAACAGCGAGGAGATCTTGTTGCCGAGCTCCCCGTTGTCAGCTTCGCGCCGGATGTTCACGGGCACCATCGCGCGCAGCCCGCGGCCCGGCAGCTCCTCGCCACGCGCGAGCAGCAGCGCGCGCAGTCCTCCGGTCGCGATGCTGAGGACGACGTCGTTGAGCTTGCCGCCGAGCGCGCGACGGATTGCGTGCAGCTCGTCGAGCTCGACGCGCACGTAGTCGATTCGCCGCGTCGCGCCGATCGGCACGTTGATGCTCGAGCGCGGAGCGGCGAACAGCTCGTCGCGGATCAGCAGGTCGATCACCTCGCGCGAGCGCTCGAGCGTCTCGCGGGGGTGCAGCAGCGCGTGCGCGCCGGCGCGTGCGGCGGTCAGCCCGGCACCGGCGGCCTGGCGCACCGGCGCCGGCGGGTTCGGAACGCGGACGTGCAGCAGCGACATCCCGTTCTGGGCGTCGGGCACCGTCAGCGCCGTCGGGCCGAGCCTCGGGTTGAGCAGCAGGTCGACGATTCCGACCGAGCCGATGCCGTCCACGAGGCAGTGGTGGGTCTTAGTCACCAGCGCCCAGCGCCCGCCAGCCAGCCCGTCGAGCAGCACGATCTCCCACAGCGGGCGGTGGCGGTCGAGACGGTGCGAGTAGAAGTCAGACACCCAGTCCAGCAGCTCGGGGTCCTCGCCCGGCGGCGGGAGCGTCGCGTGTCGGACATGGGCCTCGATCTCAAACCGTGGGTCGTCCTCCCAGTAGGGCCACGACAGCCCGCCGGTCCGCGGCGCGCCGAGCTTCTGCCGGTAGCGCGGCAGGCGCCCGAGCCGTTCGCCGAGATGCGTGCGCAGCTGCGCGATCGTCGGCGTGCCGGCGCCCACGCCGGGCTCGAACACCATCGCGCTGCCGATGTGCATCAGCGCGCTCTCGTCATCTTGCTCGAGCTCGAGGAAGGTGGCGTCGAGTGCTGTTAGCTGATCACTGGCAGACATGGGCGGCTCCTGGAGTGGTGCGGTTCGCGTTCAAGCTAGCCACCCCACAGGATCCCGGCATCGGTGAATATCCGGCCTCCGCGCAGGGCTAACTACGCACGTTACGCGGCCTCGGTGCGCGCGGGCGATTGCCTACCCGGTGGGTTGCTGCCCAACCCGCCCCGGGCTTTATCGACCGGTCCGGCGTTAGTCGGCAAGCCCCTTGTCGCGCAACTCCTGCTGCGCGGCGCCGGTCTTGTCGAGGTCGTGCAACTGCATCCCGCGCAGCACCCCGGGCGCCTTCGTGAACTGGATCTCGCGGTAGTCGACGACCTGGACGTGGTTGCCCCACGGGTCGGTGAAGTCCAGCGAACCCGACGGCTGGACGCCGACGCCGGCCGCGCGCATCGCCGCCCGGACCGCCTCCTTGTCGTCGACGACGAGGCCGAAGTGCCGCGCGCCGTCGTGCGGCTGAGTCCGGCCCGACGCCAGCGCGATGAACTGGTCGCCGATGTCGATGAACGCCATCCTCCCGGCCGCGCGACCGCGCAGCTCAAACTGAAAGAACCGTCCGTACCACCCCAGCGCCTGCTCGACGTCACCGACCTCGAGCGCGACGTGATTGATTCCGACCAGCCGTGCCATGTTTCGATATCGCTCCTTTGCGGTCGCGATGTCTATCACCAATCGCCGCCGCCTTGCAGACGGGTAGTTCATCCGCGTCGCGGATCGGGATAGACTCCCGATGCAGCCTCCAGATCGGAGAGTATCTTCGGCTGTCGACACCGGGCACACGTCGGCCGAGAGAGGGGCGCAATCGATTACCGGCGTCGAGGCTCTTTCGCCAACCCCGACTGGCACAAGGGGAGGACGCGCGATGAGCAACAGCGCCACCACCTCAACGTCACGCTATCTACCGCACGTGATCGTCGCGACGTTGTTTGTGGCAGTGATGCCAGTCGCTGTCGTCTGGGTCCTGCGGGCGCGCGGCGTCGTGTCCTCGCCGTGGGTCTGCCTGCCGCTCGCGATCGCGCTGTCGTTGCTGGCGGCGCTGGCCGGCAGCGCGCTGTGGAAGCGGCGACCCCGCTCGGGCGACGTGATGTTCAGCGAGCTGATGCTGTGGGGGTGGCTGCGACGGATGCGCATCGAGCGCCGGCTGGCGAACGCCGCCGAGCTACTGGGCCTCGACCAGACAGCGGGCGACGCCACCGACACGACCGTCAGCACGGAGCGCAGCGCGCAGCTGCTCAGGCAGCTCGCGGACGCGCTCGAGGCCCAGGATGCCTACACGGCCGGGCATTCGCGGCGGGTCGCGCGCCACTCGGAGGCGATCGCCCGGCGGATGCGCCTCGCCGACGACGAGGTCGAAGCGATTCGCGCGGCCGCCGCGGTGCATGACATCGGCAAGCTGCGGGTGCCGCGCGAGATCCTCAACAAGCCCAGCCGGCTCAGCGACGCCGAGTACGAGCAGATCAAGTGTCACGCCGAGGAAGGTGCGGCGATGGTCGCGTGCCTCGGGGACCCCAAGCTCACCGCGATCGTGCGCCACCACCACGAGCGCGTCGACGGCAACGGCTATCCGGCGGGCCTGAAAGCCGACCAGATCCCGATCGGAGCCCGGATCGTGGCGGTCGCCGACACCTTCGACGCGATCGCCTCGACGCGCCCGTACCGGCCGGCGTCGCCACACAAGAAGGCGCTCGACGTCCTCGTCGCCGAGACCGGGACGCATTTCGACGCCTCGGTCGTCGACGCCTTCCAGAGCCGCTACGCCGGCAAGCGGGCGCTCGCGCTGTGGGCGGTGCTGACCGTGCTGCCGCAGCGCGCGTTTGCATGGCAGGGCATGCGTCGCGGCCTGCGGCGCCCCAACCCCCCCGGCCAGAACGCCGTGACAGCGGCCGTGATCGCCGCGATCGCGGTGGTCGCACTCGCCCTGCCCGCCGCCGGCGCTCACCCCCGCTACGTTCCGGTGTCGGCAGCCGCTCCGCTCGTCCCGCCGCTCCCGCCGGTCCCGCCGGCCGCTGCCGGCGCTCGACGTGCGAACGCGAAGCGGCCGCGGGCGGCTCGCGCCGCGCCGCCCCCCCGCCCCACTCCCAGACCTCGCCGCTATCTCCCGGCGTCGTCCGCGTGCCAGGCATACGACCCGCAGCTGTGCTCGAGCATCGGGGGGGTCGTGGCGCTGGGCGGCGGTGGCGGGGGGTCAGTCGGCGGGGATGCCGGTGCCGGCGGCGGGGCTGGTGCCGGCGGCGGGGCTGGTGCCGGCGGCGGGGGGTCTGTGGGGGGTGCTGTCGCCGGCGCGGGGGCGGGGGTTGTGTCCGGTGCCGACTCGGCGACGACGCTGCCGTTCACGGGGATCGAGCTGTGGCTGGTGGTTGTGATCGCCGGCGGACTAGTGGCGCTCGGCGTCGTGGCGCAGAGGGTGGCGCGGTTAGGCGGACGGCGATGATCGGCGGCTGTGTGCGGCGACGCTGAGCTGGTCGCCAAACGTGACGCACCAACAAAGCCGCGGCCGACACGTCACGTTGCGTCCCGCAGACGACCACAACGTGACACCCAAGACGGTGCGATCACCGGCTGTAACGTTGTTCCAGCTCCGACGCGCGCGTCGGCGTCCTCAATCCACGAGAGCCGGCGCCAGCGCCGGCCAAGCACGGCGTGCCACCCGGCCGCACCCGCCCCGCCAGGACGCATCGGTGCTTCCCGCCCCGCACCGAGCGCTATGAGGGCCCGCGGCGCTTACTTGCGGCGCTTCTTCAGGGAGCTGACGGCGCGCGCCAGGTAGCTCTGGCCGGCATGCAGGACGATCGTCTTGCGGCGCACGAAATCGGTCACGAGCACCGTGCCACGGCGCACGATCGTCTCGGTCCCGTCGCAGCGGTCGATCGTGTCCCACACAGTGCCCCGCACGGTCGCCGCGCTGTAGCGCCCGCGGGTCTGGAAGCGCCCGCCGTGGTCGCTCGCGCGCAGGGTCTGGAGAATGCGGCTGCTGAGCCCGGCCGCGTGCGCGCTTGGTCCGTCCGCGGCAGCGTGGACCGTGCAGCCGGCGTAGCTCGGCGCACCCGGGAACAGGCCCTCGAGCAGCGACAGCGTGATCAGCCCCTTGGACACGCCGCTGCGGCTCTGCGTGACCGTGAACAGGGCGCCGGAGAACACGCCGGTCTCGAGCTTTCCCGCGCGCACGCCCGTCGCGGCGCCGATCTCCAACGTCCCCCTGCGGGCGTCGACCTCGGTCCCGGTCGGAAGCCGCCGCGCTTGCGTCAACGGGATGAACCCCTGTCCCTTGGCAACAGGAGCGCTGGACGGCAGCTTCACGTACACGATGCCCTTCACGCGCGTCAGGACGATCGACTGACCGAGCACCGGCGGTCCTGGCGGCGCAATCCTGGCCGTTCTGAACGTCTGATCGGGTCCCGTCGCCGTGCCGAGGCTGTTGCTCGCGACCAGCCGGAAGTGATAGAGCGCGTTGGGCACCAGATCGGTGAGCGACTCCGTCACCGGATGCACCGCGAAGTCGGGCGCGATCTGAGCGACCGGCGTCGACGCCGTATACGCCAGCGGGCCACCACCCGAGTACTGCGGATCCAGCCCGTATTGGAAGGACACGTTCGTCGCGAGGCCGTCGGGATCGACGAAGTCAGACAAGGTCACGTTGCTGGCGGTCAGCGCCACCGCGGGGGTGGCGGCGGGCGAGATCGCTGGTGGCGCCTGCACCACGCCGGTCTGCGGGTTGGACTCAGCTGGCGCGCCGGCGCCGCCCAGGTTCGACGCGGTCTCCTGGACGACGATTGTGTGTCCGAGGTCGACGGTCGTCAGCGTGTAGCTCTGACCCGTGGCGCCGGCGATGCCGGCGCAGTTGTTCCCGTTGGCGTCGCAGTCCTCCCACTGGTGAGCAAACCCACTTGGACTGTTCATCCATGACCCGTTGGTCTCGACCAGCGTGTCACCGACGACGGGGCTGCCGGACACGGTCGGGGGCGTGACGTTCACCGGGACCGGTGGGGGCGCTGTGACCACGGCCGTTGCCGTAGACGCCGCCGGCTTCGAGGGGCCGGCATCGTTGAAGGCCGTGACCTGAACCACGATCGTGTCCCCGAGGTCGGAGGCGGTGGGCGTGTAGGTTTGATCGGTAGCGCCGGCGATCGGCACGCAATTCATCCCGGTGATGGCGCAGTCGAACCACTGGTATGCGTACTTGGTGATGGGAGTGGGTGTCTCCCACGTTCCGAACGATGCCGCCAGCGACGTTCCCTCGACTGGTGAACCTACGATCAGCGGCGCAGTCTTGATGATCGGTACATCCAGCGGAATCATCCCCTGGAAAACGTATGCGACACCCGAGCTTGCTGTACTGGGATTGGCGCCAGGAGCTCCGACGACAAGCGTAATTCCGTTGGTTGGGTCTTCAGAGATCGCGACTGAGCTGCCGAACTCGTCGCCAGCGCTCCCCACCGTTAGCTCGCTTTGGGCAGCAGGCTGCCAGCCGCCCGCCGTCGACGGTGCATACAGGTAGACCGCGCCTTCCGACGGGTGCGAGTTCGCCGCGTGGCCCGGAGCGCCGACGGCGATCAAGCTCGCGTCCCCGGCAAGCGCCAACGAGGTGGCGAAGAAATCGGACGCGGCACCATCGCTGGCTGTCAGCGGGAAGGGCGAGCTGCTCGGCTGCCAGCCGGTGGGCGATTCGCTGAACACGTACGCCGCTCCCTGGCCTTCGGCCTGGGAGGGTGCCCCCGCCGCGATCGTGCCGCCCGTGGCTGAGATCGCGACTGATTGGCCCAGCTGGGCACCACCGGCAACGACCTGCGCGCCAGCCGTGAGCTGGAACTCATTGTCGGTGGCCCAGTCCGAAGTGGACGTGAGCACATACGCGGCCCCCGCGCCCGACTGCCCATCGACCTCCTGTCCCGGAGCGCCGACCGCAATCGTGCCGCCGTCCGCGGCGATCGCCACCGCCGATCCGAACTCGGCTTCCCCGGCGGAGGCCGGAGCCGTCAGCCCAGATGGCGTCGCGTCTCGCCAGCCCGGCTTCAGATTGGTGAACACGTACACCGCTCCGGCACCCGCGGCGTGTCCGGGATCGCCGACCACGATCGTATTCCCGTCGGCGGAAATCGCTACCGAATAGCCGAAGTCATCGTTGGCACCGCTCGCTCCGGACGGTGTCGGCAGCGGGACCGGTTGCCAGGCTCCCGTTGACAGATTCTCGGTGAATACGTACGCCGCGTTGCCGGACTCAGCACCAACGACGATTGTCGATCCGGAGGTCGCCACCCCACCGTTGAGACCCGCGGCGTTCGCGATCAGCTGGGACTCACCCGCACTCGCCCACACGCCCGCGGGCGCCGTGAACGCGAACGCCTCGCCTTCGCCCTGCACTGGTGCACCCGCGACGATCGTGTTACCTGAGACCGAGACAGACTCGCCGAGCTCGCCGTTCGCATCATTTGCCGCCAGTCCGGTTTGCTCGATAAGTGGGTCGATCGTCAACGGGTATCGCGCTCGCGCGTCGTCGACGCGGAGCAGCACGCGCCGTCCAGACAACGCGATCCACCCCCGAACGTGCCGCCC
>JBEKRJ010000077.1:0-11634 GCA_049518835.1 Solirubrobacteraceae bacterium | reverse complement strand
GAGGCGCATCCACTTGCGCACGGTCACCAGCCTGTGGATACACGGGAAGAACCAGGAGAACGCGGTCGCCACGACCAGCGACCAGACAGACGCCGAGAACAGGCGTGCAGCGACGATCAGCACCAGATAGGCAAGCGCCTGGTGCAGCCGCAGCCACAACAGCTCGCGCCCATCGCGGAACCCGATGAAGATTGAATCGAAGTTCATGCACGTGTTCGTAAACACCGTGTAGCCCAGCAGGCTCGCGAGCGTCGGCGCCACCAGCCCCGGATGCTTGATCGGCCCGTGAAAGACGAAGTAGGACACGATCGCGGCGATTGCAGACACCGCCACGGTGAGCGCGGTCGAAAACGTGAAGACGGCCGCGAACAGGCCGGTCACACGCGGATCGCGAGGCGCCAGCACCGCAACCTCGCGCTGCAGCGCCGGCTGTTCGCGGACGGTCGAGAGCAGCCACGCGGCGAGCACGGGCGCGTACACGAGCGCGAACTGGCCGACCACCTTGACGCCGTACAGCCGCGCGATGAAAATGCTCGTGAACAGTCCGACGGAGGTGGTGCCGATGAAGCTGACGGCGCCGAAGCTGAGCCCGGCCGACAACGTGCCGCGGACCGGCGCGTCCTTCTCGCTCACGGCCAGGCTCGCGAGCCGGCGGGCACAACCTCACCCGGTGCGTGATGAGCTGCATAGTGTCGGCCGATCACGTCAAAGCCCCCCAAGGGCGTTGGTCGCGCAACGATAGCGGACCGCGCTGGCGACGGTCCGCTATCGTTGCCCGCTTTGGGAGGTTGCTACGTCAAGCTCTGGAGGTTCATCTTCAGCACCTGGATCGACCCCCACGGGAAGCTGTGCATCAGCGCCGTCGGCCACTGGCCCTGGAACGGCCCGTTCTTGGCCGGCACGCCGTTGGCATAGAACGGATTGGTGCCGGTCGGGGTCGGGTCCTGGATGTAGAAGCTGATCCCGTCCTGAGTCTGGTCGCGCACGATGATGCCGTACTTCTGCGCCGCCTGGGCCATCATCATCACCAGCGTTGGGAGGTGCAGCGCGCTCAGGTTCAGGTTCGGGTCCAGGCGCAGGTGGGCGCCTTCGGGAAGGTCGGTCGCAACGGTGCCGACGCCGTCGGTCCGCTGCGCCGGGAACGCGAACACGCCGGCGCGGGCCTGCGGTACGTCGAGCGCGAGGGCATGGTTGATCTGTCCTGACTGGATCTCTGCGAGCGTGATCACGCCGCCGGCGACAGCGAGGCTGGAGGCGGTCGCGCCCCATTGCGGCAACGCGCCCGGCCACGAACTGGTGGTGTAATAGCCAGGGCTCTGGGACACGTGCGCGATCGCGCCGCCCCATCCGGCATGCCAGCCGTTAGCCTCCAGGCGCATGTGGAAGAACTCCCACATCTCGTCTGTCGACGGTTGCCAGATCACCATGTGCTGGTCGGGTCCTGCGGCCGGCTGGGCTCCCGAGGGGATCGGCACCGCGTCGAACGCCGACTGCAACGACACGCGCCACGACAGCGTCGGATTGTCCAGTTGCACGGTGACCGTCGGCTGATCAGCCGGCACTTGATAGATCGGCGTGCTGGCGGTGCTGGTCGCGATCCACGGGCCGGTCCCGAGTTGATACTCGCTGGCGGCGGCGCCAGCCAACGCGCTGGAGAGCGTCGAAGAGGCCGGATCAAGCGGTGCCGAGGCGGCAAGCGGCTGATTCCAGACGCTGGTGGGTGCAAACAGCTGTGGCGCGGCGGTCGCCGCTCGCTGCTGTTGACTAACCGTGGCCGCTCGACTGGCAGTGGCCGGGCCGGCCAGCATCAACATGGCGACGATCGCGCAACACGCGCGCACACGCACGTGAATCGAGCTCAACGAGGCGGACATCTGAATCCTTTCGTTTGCGTCGACTCCCTGCGCAGAGCTTCGGAACGCTCAATTGAGGCGCTGACGGGCTCGCATTGACACGGACAGATGTCCAGCCTGGTGCTGGCGCTGGGTCAAACGGATGTCCAGCCCAGCTAGGCGGTGCGACACCGCTGCAGGGGCACGCTCCGCTGATACATTCCGCCGACGCGGTTGGCGCACGATTGATGGGTCCGGTGGGCCACTCCGCGGGGAGACGAAGACGAGGGTCGTGTCCCGAGCAATCGCGTGACCGAGCGGAGGTCGAATGTCAGACGTTGAATCGAAGCCGACCCGGCCGACCTGGGCCGCTCGCGCGCTGGCCTCCGAGTTCGAGCCGTTGCCGCGGATCGGCCTGCTCGAGTCGGTTCGCCGCTACTGGTATCTGGCGGCGTTGCCGATCATCGTGTTCGTGGCCGTCGCGGCTGCGGCGGGGGAGAAGCGAACGCCGCATTACACCGCCGAGGCCCGCCTGATGGTGGGGCGCCTGAACATCTCGACACCGGGCGCGGTCGCCGGCTTTGCCCAGGCCGCCCAGGACCTGGCAGCGGCGTACCCGTTGGTGATCGACGCGACGGGCGTGATCGATCCGCTCGCGAAGCAGTTCCATACGACGCCGGGCAACATCCGTAACGAGATCTCGTCCTCACAGGTGCCGAGCAGCCCGATCATCCGCGTGTTTGCGACCGGCGCGACCTCCAAGTTCGTGATTCGCCTCGCCAACGCCGCCAGCAACCAGCTGGTTACCTATCTGACTACGTTCAACCAGGACAACCCAGACGCCACCCGGTTGCTCAAAGAGGACCAAGCGGCCCAACTCGTGTACGAGCGCGACCTCGCCAACCTGCAGGCCGTCTCCAAGCACAGCGGCCCGCTGAGCCCCCAGAACCAGAAGCTTGCCGCCGCGGTCGATGTCGACAAGCTCGAGACGACCGGGCTTGGCAACGATTATCAGCTCACGCTGCAGACATCGGCGGTGACCTCGTTGCTGCAGCCGCTGCAATTCGCCGACACCGCGACCAGCGACAAGAAGAGCAAGCTCGAGATCGCCGTGTTCGCCGCGCTCGTAGCCGGACTGATCGCGGGTTTGGGACTGGCGACGCTGCGCGCCAACGTGATCGCGCGCAGGGCGCTGACCGCGCCGTCCTGGCAGCCCGAGTTCGGCGCCGTCGCGGACGACGGGCACCGCGCAAGCGCGCCGGCCGGCGCGGGCGAGTCCGCGGGCGACGGGCCAGCGCCGCCGACGACCGGTCCACCAGCGGACTGACCTACCGTTGCTCCACGCCTGGTGGGGAGCGCAACCCGCGGTTGGTCTCAGCCGCGCAGGCCCGTCCGGCTCGCAAGCCGGACCGCGTGCTGCGCGGCGCCGTCGTCGTCGGCGGCGACCGCTATCGGGCGCAGCTTGTGGACAGCCTCGAGTGCCGCCTCGCGCACGCGATGGTCCGAATCGGTGGCGGCTTCGAGCAGGCGCGGCGCGACGCGCGGATCGGAGAGCTCACCGAGCGCCCCGGCGGCCGCGCACCTAACGTTGGGATCGTCGTCGGCGAGCAGTCGCAACAGAGACTCGGCCGACCGCAGGTCGCGCAGCCGGCTCAGCGCACGGATCGCCGGCACGCGCGCCTCACCGGGTCGTCCGGCGATGCTCAGCAGTGGTCCGACGCTGTCGGCTCCAAGCCAGGCGAGGACCTCGACTGCGCGTTCGCACACGTCTCGCTCGCCGGAGCACAACGCGGCGGTCGCCGCGGCCGAGGCAGCGCGGGCGGATTGCCCTCCGCCACCGGCGATCAGCCGCGCGAGCAGGTCGCGCGCGCGCGCCGGCTCGTAGTTGGTCTGCACGGCGACTGACACGAACGTCTGTGCAGTCTTGGCTGCGGCCAGCGCCACCAGTGCGTCTGCAGCCGCGGCGCGCGCCGCTTCGTAGCGCAGACCGTCCCACGTGAGAGCGCCCCGCGACAGCGCCTGCACGGCGCGGTGCTCGCCGCGGACGCCGAGCGAGCTCGCGGCGGCCCGACGCACCTCGCCGGAGCTGTCGGCGAGCGCGCCGACCAAGGCCGCGCCGACGTCGAGGCCGTCGGCGTGCGGCATCGAGGCGAGGGCGAGAGCCGCGTCGCGACGCACCCCCGCGCCGAGGTCATAGACCCGGTCGAGGCTATCAGCGACGTGATCGCGGTAGCTGAGCGCGGCGACCAGGCGGTGGGAGTCGTGCCGCTGAGCCAACTTGCGAACCTTCGGCCGTCGGTTGCGCATTAACCCCTACCTCGCGATCGAAAAAAAATGCATTCGGTGAACAGGCTATCGGTGGCACCTTTCGGCCACCTTTAGAGCTGTCACGCCGGGATAAATAGCCGTGGCGCGGGTCATCGGCTGATCGATTGGCTCGCCGGACGGCGAGGAGCGGGGTCGTCGCTGCCGGCAAAGGCCGTGGCTGCGTCCACGAGGCCGAGGGCGACGTGCGCGTCGCACCAGCGAACGTATTGGACCGAGGTCCGCAACCCCCAGCGGTAGCGGCGAAAGACCGCGTGTCCGCCGCTGATCGAGGCGTCGAGCACGCGTTGGCTGACCCGGCGCAGCGTGTGCTCGTCGGCCAGCCCGCGACGCAACAGCAGCGCGAGCGTCGTCAGTCCCGTGCCGGCCGCATGTCCGTCCTCGGGATAGCTTCGGTGGGCCCACAATCGCGACTCGCCGGCCGGCCCGAAGAACCGAGCGTAAAAGCTCGCGCCGCGCGCGACGGCGTCGGCGATCGCGGGGTCGGCGTCGCGCAGCCGGTCCAGGCACGAAAGCACGTAGCCGGTGTGAAACGAGTCGGCCCAGCCGATGTTGCGCCCGCCTTCGCCGTAGGGCCACGAGCCATCCGGTCGCTGCTCGTCGAGCGTGCGCGCGACGGCCCGGCGCACCCGCTCGCAAACTTCGGCGTCGTCGCCGAGCGCGGCCCACGTCAGCCACGCGCCGAGCAGATTGGCGTTGTGGATCTTGGCGCGGCTGTGGGGGTGGTAGGCGAAGATGCCCTCGGGCTCTAGCCACAGGGCGTCGAGCACCCAGCGCGCGGCGGTCCGGGCGCGTTCACCGAAGTCGCTGCGACCGGTGTCGCGCTCGGCCTCGAGCAATGCGCCGACCGCAAACGCACAGTTGACGATCGAGGGGCTACCGGCCCGATTGAAGCTCCACCGGGTCTGCACGTCCCAGGGATAGCCCCAGGCCGACGGACCGGCGCGCCGGTCGGCTGCCAGCAGCTCGAGTGCCGCGACGGCGAGCTGGGCCGCCTGCGCGTCACCGGTCAGCGCATGCAGCCGCAGGCCGGCCGACCCGAACAGCGCCAGTGCCTTTGGGATCACCGGATGCGGGCGGCGGTGAAGCCGCCGGACGTCCACCGGCGCGCGGGCGTGAACTTGCGTCAGCGCCTGCCGGCGTCGCGCACCGCCGACCAACGGCGCCGGCCAGCGCCACCACAAGGCGTCGTATGGGTCTGGCCCGCGCCAACCCGAAGCCGCAGCCTGCCTGCACAGTCCGGCTGCCGCTGTGCTGAGCGGCGACTGCTCGCCGCCGTTGTGCGCGTGCGTGTCCACGCTCGCCGTCACCCTGTCGCGACCAGCGTGGTGACGAACAGCGTCGCCAGCCACCTCGGCCTGCCAAGCGGAAGGCGGTCGAGGCGTTGTTGAAACGGCAGCGCGAAGTACTCGATGCGGTCGACTCGCAGCCCGCACGCGCGCGCGGTTTCGCGCACCTGCTCCGGCGTCCACTGCTGCTGCTGCAACGCAGAGACGTTTGCCCGCAGCGGGCCGCGTGCTCCGATCAGGCGTTGGGCGCGCCAGTACAGCGCGCGCCGGTTTGGGAACGAGATCAATGCCGTGCCGCCCGGCGCAAGCAGTTGCGCGCACTGTGCGAGCAACTTGCGCGCGTGCGCGGCGCTGAGGTACTCGATCACGCTCGACGCGATGATCAACTCTGCGCGGCCGTGGAACTCCCCGATCAGCGCCGGCGCCAGCGGCAGCGGCGCGTGCCTGAAGTCGCGGATCTGGCGGTCTGTCCCGTGAGCCTGCGCCTGCCTGGCGAGCGTCAGCATCCGCGCGGAGCCGTCGATTGCGGTCACGTCGAATCCGCGCGCGGCCGCCAGCGAGCCGAGCGCGGCGTTGCCACACCCGAGATCGAGGCAGACGGGGTGCTCCCCCGGCGCTGGGCAGCAGCACGCTACCAGGCCCCCGAACACCGCTAGCCGTTCGTGAAACCCGCGTGACGCCCGTGTCCATTCCGCGTACTTGCCAGCATTGCGCTCGAAGTACCCAAGGGCTGTGGCATCGGATATGTCTGACCACCTGCTGTTGATCTGGGCCGCCTGCACGCGCTCTTACAAGCACCGCGAGCCCACCCCACTGCGACACCGGACGCGCAATACTACCGCTCGCGCCGCAACTTTCGCGACCCGCGCGTGTTGGTCGGCGGTAGTCGTGGCGGGTGAACTAGCCGTGGAGGTCCGATGCGCCGTTCGGTGTTGCTAGCCCTATCAGTCGCGCTCGGCCTCGGCGGCGTCGCCGCGTTCGCGTTGGCAACAACTTCAGCAAAGCCCAGGGTCGTGCCCGGCGCCGTGAGACTCTCGATTGATGTCGCCCCGAATCCGTCGACTGCCGGCGCGCGGGTGCTGATCAGCGGCCGCTTGTCAGCGCCCGCGGCGCGCGGCTCGCTTGTGCAGTTGTGGCAACGGCGCGCGGGCCAGCGCCGATTTGGGCGCTCGTCGCAGACCCGCGCCGGCGCCGGGGGCCGCTACCGGTTCGCCCGCGGCCGGGGGGCCGTGACCACCAACGGGCAGTGGTACGTAACGGCGGCCGGCGTGCAAAGCCGGACCGTCAGCGACCGGGTTCAGGCGCTCGTGACGCTGACCGCGTCGCCGTCGGCTGTCAACCCGGGCCAGGCGGTGACCCTCAGCGGCGCCGTCAATCCTGCCCATCGCGGCGAGGGGGTGATCCTGCAGGCGCAGTCCGGTGCGTCGTGGGCGACGCTGGCCCGGGCGCGCCTGAGCCGTCGCTCGCGCTTCTCGTTTCGACGGACGTTCGCGTCGGTGGGGACGCAGTCGCTGCGGGTTCGCTTCGGCGGCGACCGCCGCAACGTCAGCTCGCTGTCGGCGGTCGCGCGTGTCACCGTCGGCTCGTCGGGCGTCGGGATCCACAAGATCCAGCACGTCGTGGTCATCATGCAGGAGAACCGCTCGTTCGACAACTACTTCGGCACCTATCCGGGGGCCGACGGGTTTGCGCCGGGGACGTGCGTGCCCGATCCGAGGGCCGGTGGTTGCATCGCGCCGTTCCACGACACCGCCGACAAGAACTACGGCGGGCCGCACGCCAACGTCAACGCAGTCGCGGACATCGACGGCGGCAAGATGGACGGGTTCGTCGGCCAGGCGGAGGCGGCGACCGTCGCGCAGGGGGGCTGCTTGCAGACCTCCCCCAACTGCATCGCCTGCAACCAGAGCGCCACCACGCAATGCATCGACGTGATGGGTTACCACGACGGCTCTGACATTCCCAACTACTGGAAATACGCGCAAGACTTCGTGCTGCAGGATCACATGTTCGCGCCGAGCCTCGCGTCGAGCCTCCCGGAGCACCTGTACGAGGTCTCGGAATGGTCGGCGTATTGCACGAACCCAAACGCGCCGTCGTCGTGCGTCAACCAGGTCGAGGGCGTCAATCCCGTGTCCGGACTGTCGCCGCTCGATCAGACGCCGCTGTACGCCTGGACTGACCTGACTTACCTGCTCCACGCTCACAACGTCAGCTGGGGTTACTACGTCTTCCAGGGGCCGGAGCCCGACTGCGAGAGCGACGCGGCGATGACCTGCGCGCCCGTGCAGCAAGGGCCCAAGACGCCGGGCGTGTGGAATCCGCTGCCGCACTTCACCGACGTCACGCAGGACGGCCAGCTTGCCAACATCCAGACGCTCAACAACTTCTTCACCGCCGTCAAGGGCGGCAAGCTGCCCGCCGTCTCCTGGGTGATCCCGAACGGCAATGTCTCAGAGCATCCACCAGGGCTGGTCAGCGCGGGCCAGACGTACGTGACGGGGCTGGTCAACGCGATCATGCAGAGCCCGGACTGGGCCAGCACCGCGATCTTCCTGTCGTGGGATGACTGGGGAGGGTTCTATGACGGCGTGGGGCCGCTGGCGGTCGACGCGAACGGGTACGGGCTGCGCGTGCCAGGCTTGGTGATTAGCCCGTACGCGCGCCAGGGGTACATCGATCACCAGGTGCTCAGTCAGGATGCGTACGTGAAGTTCGTCGAGGATGACTTCCTTGGTGGCCAGCGGCTTGATCCGGCGACCGACGGCCGCCCCGACCCGCGGCCCGACGTGCGTGAGAACAGCCCCGTGCTCGGCGATCTGACGCAGGACTTCGATTTCGACCAGGTGCCGCTGGCGCCCGTGATCCTGCCCGTCTGCCCGCAGACCGACCTCACGCCGGCGCCGGCGTGTGGCAGCTGAGGACCCGCGGCCAAGGCGATCGGCTTGGCATTGACACAGTCCGCCGACGCTCGGGGTGGTGCAAGCCCCACGCTGGGCGGCTACAGCCACCTACGGCTCAAAGCAACCGTAGATCACGAACAGCGGGTTGACCACGTTGTGGCCGTGGGCGTCCTTCATCAGCAGCTGGCCGACGAACGTCGGCGGCGCCTCGGCCTTGTAGCAGCCGTTTGACTTCACGGAGATGTCGTAGGTGACCGGCGTCGACTGGAACGGCACCGCTCCGGGCTGCGGTATCAGCACGTTGAGCGTGCAGACCCAGTCGTCCCCCGGCCCGCGACGGGTGCCGGCGCGGCGCAGGCAGTTGGTGAGGATGTTGAGCCTCGTGCCCGGTGGCACGGTGCGACCCAGCTCGCGCTGCTGGAGCAGCGTCAGGCTCTCGAACGTCGGCTCGATGCTGGCTTGCAGGCGAGCGGAGGTGACGCTGTTGGGCCCCCAGTTGCCGGACAATGTCAGCACCGCCAGGACGGCCGCCAGCGCGACGACCGTGCGCACGGGCGTCGCCCAGCCCTGCCGGCGCCCGATCGGCGCGCCGGCGAAGTCGCGGCGGCGCAGGATCCACCATGCGGCGCCCAGGCAGGCGGCGATCCAGGCGAGGCTGACCGCGATCGCGAGCACCAGTTGACCGTAGAACGGGTGCGCGGTGAACAGCCCGTGCCAGCCGTCGAATGCGGACGAGATCAGCAGCGTGTGCACCCAGACGCCGGTGCCGACCAGCTCCAGCAGCTGGAACGCCAACCCGACGAGGCTCGGCCCGAGCACGCCGAGGATCCCGTTGCGGGTGGCGACCGAGAACAGCACCGCGAGGCTCGTGAACGCCAGCACCGGCAGCACGCTGAACAGCCAGCTGACCGCCACCAGCGCCGCGCACCTGCCGGAAGACAGCAGCGTCCCGCTGAGGCCGACCAGCGACTGGTCGCCGACGAACACGACCCCGGCGACGACGGTCGCGACCGCCGCCAGCAGCGTCAGCGCGACCGAGAACGTCGCCGCTGCGAGCACCTTGCCGATGAACACCTCGTCACGGCCGCACGAACGGGTCAGTACGGTCTTCCACGTCCCGTAGCGGTCCTCGGAGGAGAAGATGTCGCCGGCGAGCACGCCGGCGAGCACCGGGAACCCCCACGAGCCGCAGAAGCTCAACAGCACGAGCGAGATCGCATAGCCCGAGCTGTGCACCCAGACGCCGAAGATCGTGTCCGCTGGCGCGCCGGTTTGCGACTGCAGGATCGCAGCGAACGCAAGCGGGCCGAGGACGCATACGAGTGCCAGCACGCGGGTCGCAACCTGTGTCGCCAGCTTTCGCCGCTCGGCCCTGTAAACGTGCAGGATCGCCGACGCGCGGGTCACCTGTCGGCGGCGCCCGAGTGTCAGCGTGATGGCGCTCATCGGCGTGTCAAGGCCGACTCGGCGAGCTCGTGTAGCGCGGTCGGAGCGTCCTGCGCGTCCTGCGTGAGCGCGAAGAACATCGATTCGAGCGGGCTGACGAGCAACTCCAGCAGCCGGACGGCGATCCCTGCCCGCCCGAGTGCGAGCACGTAGGCGTCGAGCGACCCCTCCGAGACCGTCAACGCGAGCTGTCCGGTACGCGACCACATCGCGTGGACGCCGGCGTGCTCATCGGCGAGCTCGAACGCGCGCGCGTCGTCGCTGGTGCTGAGCGCGTAGGCGGATGCCGGCGCCTGCGCGCGCGACTGCGCGGCCGTCCCGCTCCAGACGACGCGGCCGCGGCGCAGCACCGTGTAGTTGTCGCAGACGCCCTCGATCTCGCCGATCTGGTGACTGGAGAGGAGGATCGCGATACCTGCCCCGGCGAGCTCCTGCACCAGCGCGCCGACGTCGCGGGTGCCCTGGGGATCCAGGCCGCTGGTCGGCTCGTCGAGCAGCAGCAGCCGTGGCTCGCGCAGCAGCGCGGCGGCGATCCCGAGGCGCTGGCGCATCCCCGTCGAATAGCCCCCGACTCGGTCCTGGCCGCGGCGGGCGAGGCCGACGCGCTCGAGTACCTCGTCGATCCGCGCCCGCGTGCGCCCGCCGTCGAGCTCGGCGAGCAACTCGAGATTCGTCCGCCCCGACAGGTACGGATAGAAGCTTGGATCCTCGACGAACCCCGCGACGCCGTCGAGCGGCACCTGGCCGGCGGTTGCGACGGCCTGGCCGAACAACTCGAGCTCGCCGGCGTCCGGGCGCACGAGGCCGAACAACACTCGCAACAGCGTCGTCTTGCCGGCTCCGTTGGGGCCCAGCAGGCCACGAACCTCTCCTTCCTCGACGACGAGGTCGACCGCGTCGAGGGCGCAGGTAGCCCCGAAGCGCTTGACCAAGCCAATCGCGCGCACGGCTGCCACGGCGCCCCACTATAGGCTGTCTGAATGCACGGCAGGGCGGCGCGCGCGCAACTTGCACGTCGGTGTCGGGGTTATGGTGTCCACGACACGCACGTGAGTGCAGCGATCTTGAGCATCTCGGGCGCCAAGCGCAGGCCGGCGCTGATCGCGTTGTCGGTCGCGTTCGTGGCGGCGCTCGCCACGGTGCTCGCGATCGGCGGCGGCTCCGGAGCTGCGCGCGGCGCCGTCGCGTCGGCGCGACTGTCGATCCGCGTGACGCCGAACCCGTCCGTGGCGGGCGCGCGGGTGGTGATCTCCGGTCGGCTGGGGGTGGCCGGCGCCCGCGGCGCGCCTGTCGCGCTGTGGCAACGCGTGCCCGGCGAGCGTCGCTTTCACCGCGTCGCGCAGACGCACGCCGGCACGGGCGGCAGGTACCGGTTCACTCGCCACAAGGGGCTCGTGACGACCAACCGGCAGTGGTATGTGACCGCGCTCGGGCTGAGCAGCCTTCGCGTGCTCGAGCGCGTCGCAGCCGTCGTCAGCCTGTCGGCGCCCAGCGCCGGCGCGACCGCCGGTCAGCCAGTGCTGTTCAGCGGGCATGTCACTCCGACCCAGTCGGGCCGGGTGGTAAGCCTCGAGCAGCAGTCTGGGGCCGCGTGGGTGACGCTGGCGCAGGCCACGCTTGACCGGCAATCGGACTTCTCGGTCAGTCAGTCGTTTGCGTCAAGTGGCGTCAGCGTCGTCAGGGTGGCGTTTGCCGGTGACCGCCGCAACGTCCGGGCGCAGTCTCCGGCGCTGACGATGACGGTGGCGCCGGCGCTCGTGGGGATCCACAAGATCCGCCACGTGGTCATCGTGATGCAGGAGAACCGTTCGTTTGACAGCTATTTCGGCACCTACCCCG
>JBEKRJ010000076.1:0-11703 GCA_049518835.1 Solirubrobacteraceae bacterium | reverse complement strand
TCGCCGAGGAATTCCAGCACGCCGCCGAGGAAATCGGCACGCTGATCACCTGAGTCCAAGCCGAGACCTAGCGCGGTCGGCGTCGTGCAAGACGGCGCAAGCCGCACCGAACAAGGATCCTCGACGGTCGAGAACACGCGCGAGGCGTTCGAGCAGATCAACGACGTCGTCGCAGGCATCAGCCAGCGGATAGAACGAGTCTCAACCTTCGCCGAGAACGTCCGCACCGACGCCGAGACCCGCACGAACACGACGCAGCGAAGTCGCCGCCCGGGCCGAGCAATCATCCGCCTCAGCCCAAGAGATGTCGGCCTCGACCCAGCAGACGTCCGGCTCCGGCGAGCAAATCGCAGCCTCAGCACATGAGCTCGCCGGCAGCGCCGAAGCGCTCAACCGGCTCGTGGGGCGATTTCAGATCCAGCTCGAGGACAAAGGCTCCGTCGCGGACGTCCTGAGGGCAGCGCGTGACGCTCACAACGCCTGGAACGCGCGCCTACGCGACGCGATCAAGACCGCCACAACCTCGAGGACCTTCGAGCAAGCAGCCAAAGACGACGGCTGCACGTTCGGCAAATGGCTACACGGTCCGGGCGACTTCCGCGACCGCGAACCCCAACGCTGGCAACAGCTGCACGACCTCCACGAGCAGTTTCACGACAACGCCGCGGAAATCCTCAAGCTCGCTACGACCGGCCAAACAGCGAAAGCCACCGAACGCATGCAATATGCAAGCGAGCGATTTCGTCAACGTCGAGCAACAACTACAAGCCGATCAACAAACAGCCATCGCAACCGAACCCTCGACCACGCCGCACACGAGACGTCACCGCCACTGGCACCACCGCCGCCACGGCCGCCTGCTTTGAGCTCGAATGCGCACCGACGCCGCTAGGCGAATACCCAAGTAACCCAACCAGCCCTGGTTCGCCGCGCAACTGAGGCACGTCCCGCATCGATCGTGTGTGCGGGACGCGTCGCGGCTCAGCGCGCGCTTGTCTGAAGCGCCAACGCGAGTCCCGCAATCAGGCGCCGCACGTCTTCGTCAGTCGTGTGCAGGTGTGGTGAGATCCGCAGCGAGCTTCCGCGTACCGCGACGAAGCAGTTTCTCGTCGCAAGCACTGTGCCAGCGTGCGCGCGGGCGTGGTCCGGAAGGCGAAGACCAAGCATGTGCGGTCCGCGCTGATTGTCGGGGGCGCACGATAATCCCAGGCTGGCTGCTCGTCGAGCGATGTCCGACGTGCGGTTTGCGAGGGTCGCGGCGATCCGCGCGACCTGCCAGTCGAGAATCTGCTCTAGCGCGGCGATTGCCATCGGGACGAGCTCGAACTTCGTGCGCTGACCGACATCAAATCGCCGTGCACCTGGCTGGTATTCGTCGCGGTAGTCCACGAGCGCGGCGAAGTCCTCTGACCCGAGGCGGTTGATCCAGTTCTCCTCCAGCGGCTCCCCGCAGCGGTGCTGCTCGGCCACGTATAGATAGCCGACGCTGAACGGACCAAGCAGCCACTTGTAGCCGACCGCCACGAGGAAATCGGGGCGCAGCGCGCCGATGTCGAGCGGCATCGCTCCGACGGATTGGCTGGCATCGATCACCAGCCGTGCCCCCACCTCGCCCGTTCGCCGCGCAACAGCCGCCAGGTCCAGCAGCCCTCCATCGGTCCAGTGCACGTTCGGGACACTGGCGATCGCGACGCGTTCATCGAGCGCGTCGAGCACCGCCTCGGTCCAGCTCTGCGCCGGTTCGCGGGAGACGGTGAGGATCTCGGCCCCGGACCGCCGCGCGGCCGCGCGCCACGTGTAGATCCCCGACGGATATTCGTCCGCGAGGACCAGCACCCGGTCCCCGGCGCGCAACGGCAGGTTGCGCGCCGCGACGGCGAGGCCGTAGCTGCTCGCGGGCACGATCGCCACCCCCTCGCTACTGGAGCCGATGATCGATGCGAACAACGTGCGCAGCCGCTCGACGTCGGCAAACCAGTCCGATGCGGAGATCGTCCACGGTGTTCCGCGGTGTTCAAGCGCCGCCTCGCCAGCAATGCGAACCGCGCGCAGCTGTGGCGCGAGGCTGGCGGTATTGAAGTAGGCGACGTTCTCCGGCACATCGAACACGACGCGCTGATCGGAGATCAGTCCTTCGAGCGCCAACCCTCGATCATCAGCTAAGCCCGCCATGCGCCTGCATCATCTCACCCGCAACGGAGCGCTCGTCCCCGATCGCGTGCCGCCAGCGCCGTGGTCCGCTACCGCCACCGTCAAACCGAGCGGCCGAGTCGAGGCTGGTGTTGAGCGCCGTCCGTTTTGGTCACGGTAGCGCCGTTGTTCGTGGTGATGGTGGTGTCTGACGTTCGAACGTTGAAAGTTATCACCGACGGGTGGGCGAGCTATCCGTCGGCCTGCGGGGACGAGTACACCCACCAGCCCGAACCGATCGCCACGTCGGGATCGCACGCGCACGAGCTGCTGCCCGCCCGTCCGTAACGCTCGGCGGCTGAAACCCGGTTTCAACGACTTTCCCCGAGAAGCCCGCTGACCCCGCCGCCCCCGGGGGTCGGTGGGCTGTTGCGCGTTGGCGTGGGCGCCGTGCGCGTCGGTTTCGCGCAGTCACTCGACTGGAGGTGATGCCTTTGTCTGACCGCTGACCGTATCCGCTTTACCGCGCCCGTGTTCCCCTGTCCGTCTCCCGGGGGGTTCGCGGGCGTTCGTCGTTCTGGAGACGGCCGTTGCCGCGACGGTCTCGCGGCAAACACAGGCCCCGCCGCAAGGACGGGGCCCAACCGCGCATGGGGTTTCCGCGTATCCACTACATGTGAAACGCCGTCAGCGTATGCTCGCTGTACGCTCGGCCCCACCGGCCGACGTACTGAAGCGGCTCGTCCGGGCTGTGGCGGCGAAACGCCTGGCTCGCCACGTCGGCAGGCTCGCCGCGATCGCGAACGGCACCCGGAACGCCGTCTGCTCCGCCAGTCGCCCGTTGATCCCAGGCTGCCCACAAGGCCCCGAGCGCTGACGCACTCGCCGTCGCCCACGACCAGCTCGACCGCGCTTCGCCAGCTTGCCGGGCTGCCGCGTCTGACCGCCGCGCGGTGTTGGCGCCAAGCTCGAAGGACTCGCCGTCGCCTGCCAGCAGCACCTGGCGAGAGCCGAACAGCTGCCGGCAGACGCTGGCGAGCGCTTGGCCGCAGCGGGTGTGACGCCTCGCGCGCGAGCGTCGGCCCGATGCGAAGCACGACCCTGTCCGTCGAGGCCTCGACGACCTCCAGCTCGGTCAGATACGAGTCGAACGTGTCCGCGCCCAGCCGCTCGGCGGCGGCGTGTCGCAGCTTGCTCGTGTTGGCCTGCAGAGCCATCGCCAACGCCGGCGATCGACGGCGCTCGCGATGACTTCCCAGGCCGGACATGGGTGGGCGGAATCCCGTGCCGGCCGCGCGGTTCCGTCCGCGATCCGGCTACACGGCACGTACTGATTTTGTGCGGCGCTGGGCGGCGCCTATCTGGTGGGAGGCCGGGCTGGTGCCCCGGTCTATTTCGGTCTCTGGCGGCCCCCGAATCCGGTCGAGCACGACAGAGGCCGGCGTCATGGCGTGGCCTCATCGAGCCTCTTATTGCCGCGGCGGCCGGCGATCACCACTCGGCGTTCAGCGACCGTCCACTTCACAGTTGCTCGGATCGTTGGCTAGCCGGCGAAGGCGCCGAAGCGGTCCCAGACAGGCGCCTCGAGCGCACACACGACTGCGACCGGCCAGCGCCAACGCTCGAGGTTGACCGGCTGCTCGCGGCCGACCACGGTGTGAGTGATCGACTCGACCTTGCCGCCCTTCCCCGCTCGTCCTGAGAACGCGATCACGGCGAGCGCTATGCCGCGCCGCTCGAGTCCCTCCCAGACCGCGTCGCGCAACGCCAGCTCGTCGCGGCCGGGGCGCAGGCTCGTCACATGTGTTTCCGATGCTTGACGACCCGACGGGTATGGCACAGCTCCCCCGGCCACGCCTTGCACGTCGGGCGCTGACGCGCCCGTCAGCCGCGCGCCACGTGAAGGCATGCTGCTGGACTCGGATGCCCCGGCGCGGGCGTCAGGACGCGGCCGCTGTTTGGGAGCACCCTCAGATCAGATCAGATACTGATGCACCCCTCCTGCACCCTAAGCCGGGATCCGAAGGCCACCTGCGGAACCAGCCGTTACGAAAAGCGAAAAAGCGGAAAAAGCGAAAATGCGTAAAAGTGTAAAAGCGTAAAAGCGTAAAAGCGGCGGATTAGCAGCGCTTTTGCGAGGGGTGAGCGAGGGGACTCGAACCCCGACCGCCTGGCCACAAATAGGCGCACAGCGCTTTTCAGAAGGGCCTGATTTGCCGCATTTGCGCTGTAAATACGCGCTTTTCGTTTCTTTTCGAGTTGGCGTGAGTTGCCCGGAGTTGACGCGACTTCCGACCAAAGTGGTACAACGCATGGCGGCTCCAGAAGCAAATCGAACGGCAGTGGCGCGCACCCAGCGGGGTGCTCGGTACGGCAGCGGCACGCTGATCCGGCGAGCCGGCCCCAAGGGCGACACGTGGATCGCCAAGTGACGCGATGGCGGCGCCAGGTGCAGCGCGGGCTCGGCTTCGTCCACTCGAAGATGCGTCCCGGCGGACTGACCCGTGCTGACACCGAGGTGGCGCTCGGCAAGCGGCGCGAACTGGTAGCTGTCGAACGGACGAGGGAGCGGGAGGCCGAGGCGAAGCGCGCCGCCGAGGAGCAGCGCCGACCGCTCGCCATCGTCGGCGAGGCGCTGATCGCCGCCAAGCGGGCCGCGGGGCGCAAGCCGTCGACGATCGAGGCGTACTCCTACTGGCTGCGGATCCACATCGTCGACTTCTTCGGGCCGACGCCCGTCGGCGAGATCACGCGCGAGGACGTCCGCGGCTTCGCGGCGGCGCTAGAGCGGAAGGGGCTCGCCCCAAAGTCGCGGGCAAATGCGCTCGGCACTCTGCATTCGTTGATCGAGTTCGCCATCGACGAGGGCTGGATAGTCGGCGAGAACCCGGTCAAGCGCGTCGAGAAGCCGGCCGTCGCCGAGACCGACCGCGGTGTCCATTTCCTGAGACCGAGGAGGTTGAGGCGCTGCTGCGCGCCGTGTCCGACGACCCGCTCGGCCGAGTCGAGCGCGGGATGTACCTCACCGCTGCGATGACTGGGATGCGCCAGGGCGAGCTGTTCGCGCTGCGCCGGCGCGACGGCGACTGGACCGCCCGCCGGATCCGCGTTTGGCGCAACTTCGTCCGCGGCGAGTTCGGCACGCCGAAGTCAAAGCGGTCCTCTCGGAGCGTCCCGCTCGCGAGCCGCGTGGCCACCGAACTGGAGTTCCTCTCCCAGGATTCGCGGTGGAAGGGTGACGACGACCTCTTGTTCGCCCACCCCGGAGACCGGCAAGCCGATCGACCGCTCGAAGCTGCTCAAGCGCTTCAAGGCCGCCCTCGGCCGTACAGATGTTCGCGCCGTTCGCTTTCGCGACTTGAGGCACGCGTTCGGGACGCGGATGGCCGCGCAGGGGATGCCGATGTGCGTCCTCCAGGATGTTGAGCGCCGCTCACATCCGTGACGCTTGTGCTGTTGTGAGCCATGACGGGGTTGTCTGACGTTCGAACGTTGAAACGTTCAAAGGGGCGGCGAGGGCGCGTGATGAGGGACCAAGCGCCCGATCGACCAACGGGGTTGGTCGGTGGGCGTCGGAAACGGCGGCGATGAAGCGGCCCGGGTCCGGGGGGCGTTGGTCGTGCGTCGCGCGTTTGTGACCGCTTCACTCTCGCTCTCGCTGTTGATCGCTCGCCAAGACGGTGGTCAGAGTCCGCGAGGCGTGCTGGTGGGCCGGGCGCGGACGTGCGAGCGCGGGAGTGTCGGAGGAACTGTGTGAGGAGCGCCGGGATAAACCGGTCCGGAGAAAGGAATGAGAGAGTCCAACATCGAAGGGCTAGCGATCCACGATGGCCCCGAGCCGTGCGCTGTCCGTCCGCGAGGGCGGCGGCGAAGCGTCGGTAGGGGTACGTGCAGGCCGGGCTATTGAGTCTCGAAATCTCCTTGTTTGGGGTGCCGACGCTGTCTTACAGTGCGGAAGGCAACATCGTCGACGGCGTTTTCGCGAGCCGTCGACGGACCCCGCGGGGTCGAAGAACCTGTGCATGTACGGAGTCTCCGGATGCGAGAACCGGGAGGCCCCATGATCACCCGCCTGTGGTGATGGTAGGGCGGGTCGTGCGGGAAAGGCTGAGGCCGTAATCCCGTGATGCACGATCGTGGGGAGTCTGACGGTCCCGTAGTACCTGCGAAGCTGTCGAACAACGCCCAAGGCAGGGCGGCGGAGGTGGTGGAGGGAAGGGGATCGCCCGAGGGAAACGCGGCCAGCACGACGCGTTCCGGACTCAGTGCCGGGCAGAGCGCGCCAAGTGGGCTGGACCGCGTGCGCCAGGTGGCGCGGAAGGACAAGGATGTGCGGTTCACCGCGCTTTTGCATCACGTCGATGTGGATCGTCTCCGGGCGGCGTATTGGGCGGTTCGCGCGAAGGCCGCGCCGGGGGTCGATGGCATCACGTGGCGTGAGTATGGGCTGGATCTCGAGGACAACCTCTGGGGTCTGCACGCCCGTGTTCATGGTGGGAGCTACCGTGCGAAGCCGTCGTGGAGAGTGTTTATCCCGAAGCCCGATGGGCGGCTGCGGCCGCTTGGGATCGCGGCGCTGGAGGACAAGATCCTGCAGCGGGCGGTGGTCGAGGTGCTAAACGCGATCTACGAACAGGACTTCGTCGGTTTTTCGTATGGGTTCCGGCCCGGGCGCTCTCCGCATGACGCGTTGGATGCGCTCGCGATTGGGATCAAACGGAGGCGGGTGAACTGGGTGCTCGACGCGGATTTCCGCGACTACTTCTCAAGCCTTGACCATCAATGGCTTGAGCGGTTCGTTGAGCACCGGATCGCGGATAAGCGGGTCCTGCGCCTGATCAAGAAGTGGCTGGGCGCGGGGGTCATCGAGAACAGAACGTGGACGGCGTGCGAGGAGGGCGTTCCGCAAGGCGGGAAATGAGCAGCTGCTCATTTCGACCCATATGAGCAGCGCCGGGTTATGCGCGGCGCTGGCTTGGATCGCCTGCTGCTGGCGGGGTTGACGGCCGAACGCTGCGCATAACGCCGGAGAGGCTCTGGTCTCGCGGCTCGGGCGTGGTGCCCGGTCGTTGGTGATCGGAGGTCGGCTGTCATGACTGCTGTTTTTGAGCTGGTGTCCGGGCTGGATGCCGAGCTGGTGCGTTTGGGCTACAAGCCCTCGACGCTGAAGTGGTATCGCGGGTGCTGGCGGCGTCTGGAGCGGTATTTCGCGTCTCGCGGCGTGTGTGAGTTCTCGCTGGATATCGCGATGGCGTGGGTCGATGAAGCGTGCGGCGGCTTCTTTGAGAAGGAGCAGGCCGGCGCGCTGAAGCAGACCGACGTCTACCTGTTGCGGGTCGCGGCGATGCTGGACGACTTCGCGGTTCACGGGTCGGTGCTGCGTCGCTACTCCCGGAGCGTGAGCAAGCTCAGCGCCGAGCAGGCCGATGTCTTGGCCGGGTTTGGGGCGTGGCTGCGGGCGGAAAGTTGCGCGGTCTCGACGGTCCGGGCGTATGGCACGGTCGCCGGGGAGTTCCTCGCGTTCACCGCGAGCCGGGGTGGGCTGGCTGCGCTGGATGGCGCAGTGATCGGCGCGTTCGTTATGACCCTGGCTGGCTATCAAGCCAAGACGGTCGAGCACAAGCTTTGCGCGGTGCGGTCGCTGCTGCGGTTCGCCGCCGCCGGCGGGCTGACCGACGCGGATGTGCTGGAGGCGGTGCCGGCGGTCAAGTCGATCAGGCAGGCGAGGGTGCCGTCGGTGTGGGAGGCGGCCGACGTGGCGAAGATCTTGGCGGCGATCGATCGCGCCAACCCGTCGGGGAAGCGTGATTACGCGATCGTCCTGTTGATTTGCCGGCTCGGGCTGCGTGCCGTCGACGTCAAACGATTGCGGTTCGCTGATCTGGACTGGCCCGGCAACCGGGTCTCGGTGGTGCAGGCCAAGACCGGCCGGCGGGTCGATCTGCCGTTGCTCAAGGACGTCGGCTGGGCGATCATCGACTACATCCGCCACGGCCGGCCGGCGAGCGGTAGCCCGCAGGTGTTTGTGCGGCACACCGCGCCGATCGGCCCGTTCTCTGACCAGGACCATCTGCATCAGATCCTGGTCAAGCACGCCCGCGTCGCACGCGTGTCGCTCAGCGAGAAGCGCCGTCACGGGATGCACTCGCTCAGGCACACGCTCGCGACCCGCCTGTTGGAGGACGGCACGCCGGTCGAGCAGATCGCCGACATCCTCGGCCACCAGTCCGTCGAGTCCACCGGCGTCTATCTGAGGTCGTCGCTCGGCCTCTTGAGCCGGTGCGCGCTGGACCCGGACAGGCCAGCGCGAGAGGGGCTGGCACGATGACCGCCGCGATCACGCTGGCCGGCGCGATCGTGGGGCTGGTCGCGGAGAAACGGGCGGTCGGCTACAAGTACGTGAGCGAGGAGCGCGCGCTGGCCCGCTTCAGGGCGTTCTGCGCCAGCGAGTTCGCCGGCCTGGACACGGTCTCGCGAGCCTCCGTCGAGGCGTGGATCGCCGCGGCGCGGGCGCGGGCGGTGACGCCCGCGACCGTGAACAGTCTCGTCGCGCCGGTCAGAGAGCTCGCCCGATGGCTTGACCGCCGCGGCGTCGATGCGTACGTGCTGCCGGCCGGGGTGCTCGAGAAGCCCGCGCGGTACGTCCCGCACATCTACACCGACCGGGAGCTGGCGGCGCTGTTCGCAGCGACCGACCGCTGCCACTACTGCCCCGGGGTGCCGTTCCGGCATCTGGTGATGCCGGTCCTGTTCCGCACGATCTACGCGTGCGGGCTGCGCTGCTCTGAGGCCCGGCTGTTGCGCGTCGCCGATGTCGACATCGACACCGGCGTGCTGCAGATCAGGGATGCGAAAGGCGGCAAGGACCGGCAGCTGCCCGTCTCTGAGCCGTTGCGCGAACGACTCGCCGAATATCACGCCAAGCTCGCCGGACAGCCCGGCTGGGAGTGGTTCTTCCCCGGCGCCACCCCGGACGTGCCGTTGACGCTGGGCAACGTCAACCACAACTTCCGGCGGTTTCTGTGGCAGGCGCGGATCCCGCACGGCGGCCGCGGGCACGGCCCCCGTGTCCACGACCTGCGCCACGCGATGGCGGTCAACAACCTGCGGTCCTGGTTCGCGCACGGCGAGAACGTCGACGCGCTGCTGCCGGTGCTGCAAACGTACCTGGGGCACTCCTCGATCGGCGATGTGGCCTATTACCTGCACCTGACCGCGGAGTCCTACCCCGACATCACCGCCCGCGTCAAGCAGGCGTTCGGCGACATCGTCCCCTCTGCGACAGGAGGGGTGGATCATGGCGACTGACTTCGCGGTGCACCTGCGCCGCTTCCTGACCGATCACATGGCCGGGCTGCGCGGCTGCTCACCGAACACGATCAGCTCCTACCGCGACACGTTCAAGCTGCTGATCGTCTATTTCCGCGACGAGCGGTCGATCCCGCCCGAACGGCTCACGCTCGAGCTGATCGACGTGACCGCGATCACCGCCTTCCTCGCCTGGCTGCGCGCCGAGCGGCACAACCGCCCGTCGACCTGCAACCAGCGGCTCGCCGCGATCAGCTCGTTCTACCGCTGGCTACAAACCCAGGACCCGGCGCGGATGGCGTGCTGCCAGGACATTCTCCAGATCCCCTCAAGCAAGCACGACCAGCCAGCGGTCGCGCACCTCACCGTCGAGCAGACCCGGCTGCTGCTCGCCCTGCCCGACCGCACCGCCCGCCAAGGACGACGTGACGCAACCCTGCTGGCCACCCTCTACGACACCGCCGCCCGGGTCCAAGAGATCGCCGACCTGAGAGTCCGCGACATCCGTCTCGAGGACCCCGCGATCGTCGCGCTGACCGGCAAGGGCCGCAAAACCAGGCACGTCCCGATCGACACCAACACGGCGGCGCTGCTGGCCGCCTACCTCGCCGAGCGACAGCTCGACCGCCCCGGCTGCGATGACCGCCCGGTGTTCTTTAACCAACACCGAGCGAAACTCAGCCGCGGCGGGATCACCTGGATCCTGCGCAAATACCAGGCCCAAGCAGCCGATCCGACGCTCACCGACGCGCAGCTCAGCCCGCACGTCCTGCGCCACAGCCGGGCGATGCACCTCTACGACGCCGGCGTGCCACTGCCCTACATCCGCGACATCCTCGGCCACGTCGACCTGTCCACCACCGAGATCTACGCGCGCGCCTCGACCGAGGCGAAACGCAAAGCCCTCGAAGCCGTCTACGACCAGGTCGTCAGCGCCGAGCTGGCCGAATGGAACCAAGATCCCGACCTGCTGAACTGGCTCACCAGCCTCTGAGCGACCGATCACCAGCCCGCTTATGCGCAGCGTTCGGCCGTCAACCCCGCCAGCAGCAGGCGATCCAAGCCAGCGCTGCGCATAACCCGGCGCTGCTCATATGGCGGGATTCTCTCGCCGTTGATGGCCAACGTCGCGCTGAACGCGCTCGATGAGCATTTCGCTCGGGCGTGGGAGGCGTTCGGCGGCCGGCACGGACGCGTCGCGCGACGACGCCGAGGCGAGGCCAACTACCGAATCGTCCGTTACGCCGATGACTTCGTCATCGCCGTGGCTGGCGAGCGGCGGCACGCCGAAGCGCTGATCGCAGAGACCGAGCAGGTGCTCGCACCACTCGGTCTGACGCTCTCGCGGGAGAAGACCAGCATCACCCACATCGACGAGGGGATCGAGTTCCTCGGCTGGAAGGTCAAACGCCAGCCGGGCGCGACGGTCGCCCGCAGATCTACACCTACCCGTCCAAACGGTCGCTTCAGGCCGTGACCGGGAAGGTCAAGCAGATCACGCGGACCGGCCCAAACCAGACGCTCGACCAGTTGCTTCACCGGCTTAACCCGGTGTTGCGCGGCTGGTGCGCCTACTTCCACCACGGTGTCAGTTCGCGGACCTTCAATTACCTACGCGCCTACACATGGCGGCGGGTGATCATCTGGCTGCGACACAAGCACCACGGCCGGAACTGGCGCTGGCTCAGACGCGCTACCTGCCCGGCTGGTGGCCGACCGCTGAGACGGTCGGCCTCTACAACCCCGGCGGGGTCAAGATCGTCCGCCACCGCTACCGCGGTGCCAAGATCCCGACCCCCTGGGAGCAACCCGAGTACGAACAGTTGGCGTTTGACCTCGAACACCTGGAAGCGCCGATCGCCCGATGAGCCACCGGCATGCTCATGGAGAACCGGATGCGTGGGAACGCGCACATCCGGCTCGGTGGGGGGGCAGGGGAAACGGAGCGGATCGAAAGACCGCCACCGCGCCTCTGGCCTACCCAATCACGTCGTTCAGCTCGCCAACCAGCCGCTCGATGAGGTCCGCCGCGATTACTGGAACGAGTTGCGCGCCACCGGTCAAGCCGACGCGGCCAAGGCGTTCAAGGACGCGCGCTGGGCGCTGCTCAAGGCGCCCACCAAGCTCACCGACCAACAGGCCGCCACGCTCGCCCGGCTGAAGGCTGCCGGCGGCGAGGTATGGCGCGCCTACACGCTCAAGGAAGCCGTCCGCGCGATCTTCCAGCCCGGCCTCTCCCTCGAGGACGTCACGATCCTCATCGAC
>JBEKRJ010000075.1:0-11856 GCA_049518835.1 Solirubrobacteraceae bacterium | reverse complement strand
TTGGCCGCGGCGCCTCGCAACCCGACGCCGGACCGGTGATCGTCGTCCGCGGCTTGCGCAAGCTCTACGGCAACCGCGAGGCGGTGCGCGGGATCGACCTGACCGTCGACCGCGGCGAGATCTTCGCGTTCCTGGGGCCCAACGGCGCCGGCAAGACGACCACGGTCGAGATCCTCGAGGGCTTTCGCGAGGCCACCGCCGGCACGGTCGAGGTGCTTGGCGCCGACCCGGCGCATGCACCCGGCCGCTGGCGAGAGCGGATCGGAACCGTGCTGCAGGAGTCAGAGGCCGAGCCTCGCCTGAGCGTGCGCGAGTGCCTGGAGCTGTATGCCGGCTACTACCGGGCCCCCCGGACAGTCGATGAGACGCTGGCGCTGGTCGGGCTCGGCGAGCAGGCGCAGGAGCGCGCGACGTCGCTGTCGGGCGGCCAGCGGCGGCGCCTCGACGTGGCGCTGGCGCTGATCGGGGATCCCGAGCTGATCTTCCTCGATGAGCCCACGACCGGCTTTGACCCGTCGGCGCGCCGGGCCGCTTGGGAGGTGATCGCCGGCTTGCGCGAGCTGGGCAAGACCGTCTTCCTCACGACCCACTATATGGAGGAGGCCGAGGTGCTCGCCGATCGGATCGCAATCATCGCCGCCGGCGAGATCGTCGCCCAGGGCACGCCCCAGACGCTCGGCAACCGCAACCGCTCGGCCGCCCAGATCACCTTCGCGCTGCCGGGCGAAACCCGCGTCGACCAGCTGCCGGAGACGCTGGCCCAGCGCGCGCAACGCCAGGCCGGGCGGCGGGTGATTCTCCCGAGCACGAGCGTCGCCGCCGACCTGCACGCCCTGTCGGGCTGGGCGCTCGAGCACGGGCACGAGCTCGACGACCTCGAGGTTCGCCGGCCGACGCTCGAGGACGTCTACCTGCAACTGACGACTGACCAGGATTAGGAGGCACACATGTTTCTGCTGTTCAGGCTCCTGCAGCGCCGCTGGCGCGAGCATCAGGCGCGCGCCGGCCAAGCGCCCGGTGGCCAAGCCCCCGGCGGGCGGCCGGGCGCCGGCCCCCGCAAGTCGTCGGCGAGCGGCTCACCGTCAGCGACGGGACCCTCGGCCGCCGCGCGCGGCCCGCTCGTGCTGCTCGGGCATCAGCTGCGCTTTGACCTGCTTGCCAGCGCCCGCAACCCGCGGGCGCGGTTCTTCACGTTCCTGTTCCCGATCTCGCTGTTGGTGATCTTCGTCGGCCTGTTCGGCCACGGCACAACTGTCGTCGACGGCGTAACCGTCAAGCTGTCGCGCTTCTTCGTCCCGGGCATCCTCGCGCTGTCGATCATCTCGGCCGCCTATGCGAGCCTGGTCGTGTCGGTGGCGACCGCACGCGAGACGGGGATCCTCAAGCGCCGCCGGGCGACCCCGGTCCCGGCGTGGGTGCTGGTCGGGGGCCAGGCGCTGTCGACACTCGTGATCGCGGCTGCGATGGCGGTGATCCTGCTCGTGATCGCGAAGCTGCTCTATCACGTCGGCTTCGGCCCCGGTGCCCTGGTCGCGATCGCGTGCACCATCATCCTGGGGACGCTCGCGTTCGCGTGCGTTGGGTTCGCCGTCGCGGGGCTGATCGGCTCGCTGGACGCCGCGCAGCCGATCGTCCAGGCGACGCTGTTCCCGCTGTACTTCATCTCCGGCGTGTGGATTCCGACCCAGAGCCTCAGCCACACGCTGCGCTCGATCGGCTCGCTGTTTCCGGTCGAGCACCTCGCGGCGGCCCTGCACCTCGCGTCGGTCAAGGGCTCGTTCGCAAGCGCGATCTCGCCTACGGATCTGCTCGTGCTCGCCGCCTGGGCGCTAGCCGCGACGGTGTTCGCGGCCTGGCGCTTCAGCTGGCTGCCGAGCACGGCGACGGCTTAGCGCCGCGACCTGTCAGTGCGGCGCCAAGCTCACCGCTCGGCGCCGCACTCGACGACGACCCGCACGATCCCATCGGGTCGCTCCTCCGCGAGCGCCAGTGCGTGCTCGAACTCGGCGAGCGCCATCCGCCGCGATACCCAAGCGCCTGGATCCAGACGACCGGCGCGGGTCAGCTCGATCACCGCCGCGAGGTCATCGATGCTCGAGGCGTAGGCGCCGACGACCTGCAGCTCGCGGGCCATGAAGTTGCTCGAGGCGCCCAGCGCGAGCGGCGCGTCCACCAGCGAGCCGAGCACCAGTCGCCCACCGCGGCGCAGCAGCGCGACGCCTTCCGCGGGCGCCTCAGGGCGGCCGCTGAAGTCGATCACTGCGTCCATGCGCCCAATGATCCGCCGCAGATCACGGGCAGCATCGCCGAGCCCGCAGTGAGCTTCGACGCCGAGCGCCTCGACGCGCGCCGCGCTCGCCTCGCTGCGCACAACCGCGGCGAGCCGCACGTCGGGGTCAAGCGCCCGCGCGACCGCCAGCACCCCCGTCCCCAGGCCGCCGGCGCCGAGCACGCACAGCCTGCCACCGGGTGGCACGCCCGCGAGGCAAACCGCGTTGTGCGCCGTCGCGGCCGCGTCCGCGAGCAGCGCCGCGGCCGCGGGGTCCAGGCCGTTTGCCGGCAGCATCCGCGCCGCGGGCCACGCGACAGTCTCGGCAAATCCGCCCGGATCCTCGATCCCGAGCGTCCGGATCGCCTGGCAGCGCTGCTCGCGCTCGCCGCGACCGCACGCCGGGCAGCGGCCGCACGGCGCCAACGGATGCAGAATCGCCAGATCGCCCTCGGTCAGGTGCCCGCCGGCGCCGCCGGATCGGTCAACGCGCTCGACGATCCCCGCGACCTCGTGCCCGGGCCGCACCGGATATGACGCGCCGGGCGGCAGCACCATCCCGTGCAGCAGATCTCGATCGGTGCCGCACACGCCGCATGCGAGCACCCGCACGCGGGCGAACCCTGGGGCCAGCGGCGGCTCGGGCCCGTCGCGCAAGCTGGCGGCGCCGACATCAAGCTCGATGTAGCGCACTCAGCGCCCCTCGACCAGATCGGATGCAAACGGCGGCGAGACCGCCATCAGCCCGCCGTCGACGACCAGCGTGGTGCCGGTCACGTACTCCGACGCCGGCGAGAGCAGGAACAGCACGCACTCCGCGACCTCCTGCACGGTGCCTAGCCGCTGCTTGGGAATCCTCGGCAGCACGGTCTCCAACGGCGCGACGCGGCCGGTGGCGTAGAAGTAGGCCGACGAATCCGACGCGATGATCCCGCCGTTGACGGCGTTGACGTTGATTCGCAGCGGCGCTAGCTCGACCGCCATGTACCGGGCCCACGCCTCGAGCGCTGCCTTCGTGGCGCCGAGGTTGGCGTAAGTCGGGAACACCCGCTGGCTGCCGTAGCTCGACAGCACGACGATCCGCCCGGCCCCCTGCATCAGCCGGGCTGCGCGCTGCGTGCCGATCACGAACGCGCGCACGTTGAGGTTGAAGGTCCGCTCGAGGTGATGCGCCTCCAGCTCCATCAGCGGCCGAAAGCTGCTCGCCGAGGCATTGGAGACGAAGAAGTCGAGCCGCCCGAAGCGCTCGTGCAGCTGGTCAAACACCGCCTCGGTCTGCTCGAGGCTCTCCAGATCGGCGCGCAGCGCGACTGCGGAGGTCGCGCCGAGCCGCTGCAGCTCGGCGATCGTCGCCCGCGCCGCCTCGTCATTGCGACGGTAGTTGATCACCGGCGTCGCACCGCGCGCGGCGAGCGACAGCGCCACCGCCCGCCCGATCCCGCGCGAGCCGCCGGTGATCAACGCGATCTTGCCCTCGAACCCCGCCCGCGCCGACGGAGCAAGGAGGTCCACGGGGTCTCCGGCGGCCGTCATCCCCGCAGCAGCTCCCGCGCGATCGTCATCTTTTGCACCTCGGCCGTCCCCTCCTCGAAGCGCTGAGCGCTCGCGTCGCGGTACACGCGCTCGATCGGGCTCGAGCAGAAGTAGCCGATCCCGCCGTGCAGGTGCAGGGCCGCATCGGTCACGCGCGCGAGCATCTCGCTCGCGAACAGCTTCGCCATCGACGCCTGCGCGACCGCTCCGCCGTCGCGCTCCCAGCTGCGCGCTGCGTGCATCACCAGCGCTCGCGCGGCCTCGATCTCGGTCGCCATCTCCGCGAGCCTGAACGACACCGCTTGCCGGTCGGCGATCCGCCGCCCGAACGTCTCGCGGCGCTTGGCGTACTGCACGGCGAGGTCGAGCGCGCGCTGCGCGAGGCCGACGCAGCTCATCGCCAGTGAGATCCGGCTCGGAGCGAGGAAGCCGCCGAGCGCGACGTCGAGCCCCTCCCCCTCCTCGCCCAGCCGGTTTGCGACCGGGACCGGCGCGCGGTCGAACACCAGGTGGCCGTGATCGGTGCCACGCACGCCCATCATCTCTGGCATCGGCTGCGCCCGGACGCCCTCCCCGCGCGGCGCGACGATCAGCGCGACCGTCCCCTGCGCGCCGCGGGTGCCGCCGATCCGGGCGATCAGCAGCAGGTAGTCGGCGCTGCAGCCGAACGTGATCAGGTGCTTTTCGCCGCTGACGTAGTACGCCTCGCCGTCGCGCACGACGCTGCAGCGCAGATCGGCGCCGGTGCCCGCGGATGGCTCGGTGAGCGCGAACGCGACCCTGATCTCGCCTCTGATCAACGGTTCCAAGAAACGCTCGCGCTGCTGCGCGCTGGCGTGCGCGGCAAGCGGCCGCCAGATTCCGTTGCAGACATGGACGATCATCCGCAGCGACGCGTGCGACATCGAGAACAGCTCCAGCAGCTCCAGGTAGCGCGTCAGCTCGAGGCCGCGACCGCCGTACTCGACGGGCGCGGACAATCGCAGGTAGCCGCGTTCGCGCAGTTGGGCCCAGAGCTCGGGCGCAACCCGGCGCTCGTCCTCGATCCGCTGCGCCCAGACCTCGCCCGGACCATGCACGTACGCGCGCACCTCCTCCTTGAGCGCGCTGAACGCGTCCGCCCGGCGCGGCTCGCCCGCGTCCTCGCGAGCTGCGGTCATCTCGATCTCGCCCTTTCTCCCGTCCGTCGAAGCAGAGCGGGCAGTATCGTCGATCGCCCGGCGGTGGCGGTGCTTGCGGGCGGGTGCCGGGAGCCGCCGGGATTAAGCTCAGCGCGTGGAGCGCCCTAGCGTCTCGGAGTCACTGATCGCCAACGGCATGCCGCTGGTGTCGCTACCGGTCGCCGGCCGGCTGGCGACGGCAATCGCGATCGTGCTCCCGGCCGGCGCTCACTACGAGCGCCACGACGAGGCTGGGGCCGCGCACGTGCTCGAACACCTCGCATTCAAGGGCACAGCGCGCCATCGCACCGCCACCGAGCTCAACCGCGCGGCCGAATACCTGGGCACCGAGCTCGACGCCAGCTGCACCGTCGACTGCGTCGAGTTCTCGACCGCGGTCCGCGCGCAGTCCGCGATGCCCGCGGTGCAGCTGCTGACCGAGGTAGTCGCAACGCCGCTGCTGGCGGCGAACGAGCTCGAGCGCGAGCGCGCAGTGATCTGCCAGGAGATCGCCGACGCAAACGAGAACCCGGGCTCGCGCGCGGACGACCTGCTGAGCGCGGCGCTGTTCCCCGGCCACCGGCTCGCCAAGCCGATCGCCGGCGAGCTGTCCGACGTACGCGCGCTCACCCACGGGCAACTGGTGGCGTTTCGCGAGCGCCAGTGGAGCCCGGCCGGCGGCCTGGCCGTGGTCGCCGGCAACCTCGATCACGTCGACTGGGACGTGCTCGCCCAGCAGCTATCGGCGATCCCGGCGCGCCCGACGCCGTCGGCCGCCGCACCGGTGCCGCCATTCGCGCCGCGGGCCGAGCTCGAGCAACGGGACGGCGACGTCGTCCACGTTCGCCTCGCATACCACGTCGACGGGCTGGACCTCGAGCGCGGCCGCGACCGCGCGGTCGCCGAAGTGTTCTCGCAGCTGATCGGCGGACCGATGGGGTCCCGGCTGCTGGACGAGCTGCGTGAGCGCCACGCGCTGTGCTATTGGATCGAGGGCCAGGTGTGGGGCTATCAGGGCACGACCTTCCTGTCGGTCAGCTGTAGCGTCGCGCCGTCGGACCTCGACGAGACCTGCGAGCGGATTCAGGCGATCCTCGCTGCCCTGCGCGCCGCCGGGCCGACCGACGAGGAGCACCGCAGATTCTGCGCGTACGCGACCGGGGCCGTGGCGCTCGACTTCGAGTCGGTCAGCGCGCGCGTGGACCATGCGGTCGAGCTGATCATCCAGCACGATGATCATGATCTCGACCCCGCCGCATACCTGCTCGAGCTCGAGGCCGTCACGCGCGAGCAGCTCCGCGAGCTTGCGGCCGCCGTGCAACCAGAGCCGTGCGTCGCGTGCGTCGGGCCGACGGACAACAGCCCATTTTTGAGTGATTAGACTCGCCCGCGCACATCCCGTCGCCGCACCGATTCGACCATCGAGTGACCAAGCAAGCGTCCAAGCGCAGCGCCCCTCCCGGTACGCGGTCCCCGCTTTGGCTCGCGTCCGCGACGCTGCTCGTCGGCCTGAGCGTCACCGCAGCGCTGGTGTTGGTCTCGCACGCGCAGTACGTCCGCAACGAGCGGCGGCTGTTGAAGCTGCGCGTCGGCGACGCGGGCGCGCTGATCGCCGAGTCGCTGCCGAATATTCAGACGCCGCTCGCGTCCGCGGCCGAGTTGGCCGACGCGACCAACGGCGATGTGCAGAAGTTCAAACGCTTCATCGCCCCGTACGTGGACGGCCAGAGCGCCGAGTTCGCCTCGGTGTCGTTGTGGCGGCTGGCGGCGCCCCAGCGCGGTCCGGTCGCCGTCGTAGGCCTGCCCACGCAGTTGGCCCGGTCGCCCACCTACGCCGCGACGTTCTTTGCGCGGGCCGCCCGCACCGCCAAGCTGAGCGTGCTCGGGCTGTTGGCATCCACGTCTCCGCGGCTCGGTTACGCGTTCACGGCCGGCGCGTTCGCCGCCTATGGCGAGCGTATGCTGCCCCACGATCGCCGCTCGCGCCTGCAGGGCAGCTCCCAATTCGCGGGCCTGGACTACGCGGTCTACCTCGGACCTGGCGAGCATCTCCCGCAACTGGTGGTGACCGATCTCGCCCACCCGCCGCCAGGAGGGCGGAGCGGCGCGGAAACGGTGCCGTTCGGCGATAGCGCGCTGACGCTGGTGATGTCGTCGCGGGCGCCGCTGGCGGGCTCGCTGCCGCGGGACTTGCCCTGGATCATCGCGGTCGTCGGCGCGCTGCTGTCAGCCGGCGCCGCCGTCGGGACGCTGCGCTTGACCCAGCGCCGACGCGACGCCGAGCGGCTCGCGGCCCGGCTGGAGCTCACCGCGAGCGAGAACCGGCGGTTGTACGCAGAGCAGCGCAGCATCGCGCAAACGCTTCAGCAGGCGCTGCTCCCCGACCGGCTGCCGCAGCCTCCCGGCGTGCAGACGAGCGCCCGCTACGAGGCCGGCGAGCGCGGCGTGGACATCGGCGGCGACTGGTATGACGTGATCGACCTCGGCGGCCGGCGGCTGCTGCTGGTGGTCGGAGATGTGTCGGGCCGAGGGCTGCCCGCGGCGACGACGATGGCATCGTTGCGCTACGCGATTCACGCCTACGCGGCACAGGACGATTCCCCGGCCGAGATCCTGACCAAGCTGTCGTATCTCGTCAGCGTCGCCGACAGCGGCCAGTTCGCGACGATCCTGTGCGCGCTGGTCGATATCGAGCGCCGCGAGATCAGCGTCACAAGCGCCGGGCACCTGCCTCCGTTGCTGATCAGCGACGGAGCTGGGCGGTTCGTCCGCAGCGAGATCGGGCTGCCGATCGGCGTCGAGGCCGGCGCGTCGTACAAGACGACCACGGTCCCGGCGCCACGTGCCGCGACCTTCGTGGCGTTCACCGACGGCCTCGTGGAGCACCGTGGCGAGGATCTCGACCAGGGCCTCGCGCGACTGCGCAACGCCGCGACTAGCAACCACGAGGCGCTCCCCGAGTTGCTCTCCCGGCTCGTGCGCGAGCTACCGTACAGCCGTTCGCAGGATGACATCGCGATCGTGGGACTTCGATGGACGAGCTAGAACAGCAGACCGAGCCGCTGACCAGCTTCGACGTCGCGATCGACGCGGCGGGCACCGCGACGATCAAGATCGGCGGCGAGCTCGACATCAGCACCGTCGATGACCTCGCTGCGCATGTTGCGAGTGCGCTCGCGGTCGATCCGCCGCGGCTGATCGTCGACGTCAGCGAGCTGCGCTTTGCAGACAGCTCCGCGATCGCGTTGTGGGTCCGTTGGGCCGCGACCGTCGAGCGATTCGAGCTTCGCGACCCCCCAGCGCTGCTGCGGCGCGTGATCACGGCGATGGGACTGACCGAGAAGCTGGCGATCAGGCCGTGATCGAGACCCGTACATTCCCTTGCGACCGCGGGTCGGTGCCAGCGGCCCGCCGGTTTGCGACTGATGCCCTGGCCGGCAGCGCGGACGAGCTGCTGCAGACGGTGGCGCTGATGGTGTCTGAGCTTGCGACCAACTGCATCCGTCATGTGGACGCCGAGTTCGAGCTCACGATTCGCCGCACGTCGTCCGAGATCCGCGTCGAGGTGTCCGACCGCGGCGCCGGGATGCCGGCGATGCGGTCGCCCGGCCCCAATGACCCGACCGGGCGCGGTTTGCGGATCGTCGACATGCTCTCGCAGCGCTGGGGCGTGACGCCGAAGGCATGCGCCGGCAAGACCGTGTGGTTCACGGTCGCAGCCGCCGGCGCCGGCGCCGAAGAGCCGGTCACGATCCGATCGGGCGCCGGCGATGCCTAGGCTGCGACGTCGATCGGCGTTTGCGATTGGCCTGCTCGCCGGCGCATTCGCGATGCTCACGCTCGTCGCCTGCGGTGCGCGCACGAGCGGGCGGGCCGTAACGACGGTAAAGACCCCGACGACGGTGCCCTCGGCATCACGGACCACACGCGGAACTGCTGGGGTAGCGGCCGAGGCGACCGATGCACTCGCACTCGAGCTGCTACCCCGCATTGGCGCCCCGAGCGCCAACGCGGTGTTCTCGCCTTACAGCATCCAGGCGGCGCTCTCGATGGTCGGTGCCGGGGCGGCCGGTGAGACCGCGCGCCAGATCGCGCACGTGCTGCGCACCGGCGACCTCGCGGCGCTGGCAGCGGGCGACGCGGCGCTCGCCGGGCGGCTGGCTGCGGCGACCGCGCCCCCGCGCGGCGCGCCCGCCCGTGGCGTCGCGCGGCTGCAGATCGCGAATGGGCTGTTCACGCAAGCCGGGCTCGGGCTGCGGACGGCGTTCGTGCAGACGCTGCGCGGCGCCTTCGGCGCCGCACCCCAGCGCGTCGACTTTCACTCGGCGCCCGAAACGGCACGGCGTGCGATCAACGCGTGGGTCGCGGGACGCACGGGCAAGCTGATCACCGACCTGATGCCCGCCGGCTCGATCACGACGCAGACCGCACTCGTGCTCGCCAACGCGATCTACCTGCGGGCGCACTGGGCGGACCCGTTCGTCGCCGGGCAGACCGCGCCGGGGCCGTTTTTCACCAGCGCCGGCACCCGCGTCACCGCGCAGTACATGACCCAGCCGCCGCTGCAGCTGCTGTATGGCACTGGCCCCGGGTATCAGGCGATGGCACTTGCGTACCTCGACTCGACGCTCTCGATGCTCGTCCTGCTGCCACGGGCGTCGACGTTCGCGAGTTATCAGCGGACGTTGACGGTGCCCGCGCTAACGCGACTGCAGCGGACGCTGAGCCCGCGCCTGGTAGCGCTTCAGATGCCGCGCTTTCATCTGCTTGGAGCGCAGTCGCTCAACGATCTGCTCGCGGCGCTCGGGATGCCGCTCGCGTTCACCGACGCGGCCGACTTCTCCGGCATCACCGGCCAGGCGAGGCTGAAGATCGCCCAAGTCGAGCACGCCGCGGATCTCAACGTCGACGAGGCGGGCACGGTTGCCAGCGCCGCGACCGGGATCGCAATCGCGCCGACGGCGATCGCGGCGCCCAACCAGGCGCTCCGGCTGAAGCTCGACCACCCGTTCCTGCTGTTCCTGCGCGACGACGCCACCGGCACGATTCTGTTCGCCGCCCGGGTCGTCGATCCGTAGTTATCCCGCTCGCTTGTGTCCGTATCCGTCCACCTCTGACGGTGGGCAGCACGGATGCAAATCGACGCGTGTTGGGTCACGATTGAAAGACCACGAAAGCTAACCAGTTGGTTCAGGTTAGGTCAGGTTAGGAGGACTTCAAAATGTTCAACAACGTCCTCGTGGGAGTGGATTCTCACCGCGGCGGCCGCGATGCCATCGCGCTGTCGAAGGTACTGCTGGCACGCGCAGGCGAACTGACGCTCGCGACCGTCTACTCAGGCGACGCCCGGATCTGGCACCGGTCTGAGACCGAGCACGCGGTACTCGAGCGAGCGCATGCGCTGGAGTTGCTCGAGCACGCCCGCGAGCAAGCGGGCGTCGCCGCGCAGCTGCGCTGGCGCAACTCATCGTCGGTGGGACGCGGCCTGCATGAGCTGTGCGAGGTGCTTGGCAGCGACCTCCTGGTCGTCGGCTCATCCCGGCACGGGCTGTTGGGGCGGGTGCTGATCGGCGACGATACCCGGGCCGCGCTCAACGGCGTCCCGTGCGCGATCGCGATCGCCCCCGCCGGCTACGCCGAGCAACCGGTCACGATCCGCGAGGTCGGCGTTGGCTACAACGCGACGGCCGAGAGCGAGCACGCGCTTGCAGTCGCTCGTAAGATCGCCGGCGAGCACGACGCGAGGCTGTCCGCATTTGAGGCAGTGGCGCTGCCCAGCTACGCCTTCCTCGGTGGCCCGGCGCCAATCGACGGCGCAATCGACGAGCTCGTCGACAGTGCGCGGGGGCGGATCGGGTCGCTCGGCGGCGTCGACGCGCACGCGGTCTACGGACACCCGGCAGAGGAGCTAGCGCTGTTCAGCGCGTCCCTCGACCTGCTGGTCGTCGGCTCGCGCGACTACGGCCCGGTTGGCCGGCTCGTGCATGGCAGCACGTCGCATCAACTCGCGCACTCGGCCCGCTGTCCGCTGCTCGTGCTGACGCGCGCGGCGCGCGCCTCGGAGACGTCGATCGCGCATCGCGCCGGGGGCACCGCGGTAACGACCTGTTGATCATCGGCTCACGCCGTTGGGAGCATCGCCAGGCGCAGGTCCTGGTCTGGGTCGCGCAGCAGGTCGGGATCGGGGCGCATCGCGCCCAGCACCATCCGCCGCCCCAATGACACGTCCGCAGCGCGGTTGAACGCGAACACGGAGCGTACGACCCCGTAGCGCAGGTAGAACACCGAGAACGAGAGCCCGTCGAGATCGCCGCGAATCACGACTTGATCGTGTCCCGCGGCGATCCCGACCGACTGCAGGTTGTGCTCGTACTGATCTGACCAAAACCAGTGCGGGTTGACGTACGGCGTCGGCGTGCCGAGCATGCTGGCGGCCGCTGCGGCGCCCTGCTTGATCGCGTTGTCGTAGTGCTCGACGCGCACGTGCGCGCCGAACGTGGGATGGTAATGCGACGCGACGTCGCCGGCCGCGAACACGCGGGCGACGTTCGTCGCGCAAAACTCGTCGACGCGGACGCCGTCGGCACAGTCCACGCCGCTGCCTGCAAGCAGCGCCGTGTTCGGCTCGATCCCGATCGCGACCAGCAGCTTGGCGCACTCCAGCCGCGCGCGATCGGTCGTCACCTGCAGGCCGTCAGACCGCTCGGTGATCGACAGCACCCGCTCGCCGGTGCGAAGCCGGACGCCCGCGTCGCGGTGAACGTCGGCGAGCACCTGGCCGACACTGGCGCCGAGCACGGAGCCCAGCGGCTGATCCTCGCGTTCGATAAACGTCACAGCGACGCCGCAGCGGCGCGCTGCCGCGGCAACTTCGCACCCGATGAAGCCCGCGCC
>JBEKRJ010000074.1:0-11862 GCA_049518835.1 Solirubrobacteraceae bacterium | reverse complement strand
AACGCGCGCGTCGCAGCCGAGTCCCAGCGCGATGCCAAGATCATCCAGCGAGCCCGCGCCGCTGCCGGCGACGGCGTGGATGTGGCTCCGCTCGACGAGAGCTTCCCCGAGTCCCGTGGTCTGCCGGCGTACGGCAACATCTCAATCGTCCAGGTCGTCGATCAGCGGTTCCCGTGGGTCTATAACGAGGACGGCGATATCGGGTTCAATTTTCACGACTACACGACCGGGATCGCCAACGGGGTCGAGCAGGCCGTGCCGATCGCGGCGTGCCTGCCGCCGCATGCATAAGGCACGACCGCTGGAGGCTCCTCCACGCCGAGGGGTAGCTGTACCAGCGACTGGAGCGGCCCGCCGGCTCGTGACCCGCGGTGCTGGGAGCGCCGCATGGCAGAATGTGGACCCGTTTCGGGAACCCCCTTGATCTGGCATCGTGTGCCCGCGACAGGCCTCGGCCCGCAGGGCTCAAAGCAGCGCCGCGGCGATCTGCCTGACGATCGCCTCGCCGTCGGTCTGGTCTGAGACCCCGCCGACGGTGACCGCCACGCCGTAGCTTGCCCCCTGGTAGCTGAACTGGGCGGCCTGGTTGACGATGTACGGTGCGCCGAGCAGGCCGGGCGGCTCGGGCTTCCAGCCCTCCTTGGCGTAGACGACTCCGGGCAGGCCCGCCTCGAGCAGGCCGACGCGCTCCTGCACGTGTGCAAGCAGATACATGCCGAAGCTTCTTTGAGCGGCCGGCATCAACTCGTCGACGCCGGCAAACAGGCGCGCGAAGTCGCCGGCGGTGATCAGCGACTGGCCCAGCACGTACACGGGGTCCGAAGTGTCAAGCCGAAAACCGGTCATGCCGGCGTCGGCAGCGACCTGCTCAACCGCATCCTGCGCGGCCGACAGATGCGCGTAGACCCAGTCGGCGGCATCATTGTCAGACACCTCGATCATCGCTGTGAGCTCCGCGCGGGCGGGGTCGGAGAGCGGCTCGTCGCCGACCTGGCGCAGATAGGCGACCAGTAGCATCGCCTTGCTGATCGACGCGCTGTAGGTCTGCTCGGTCGCGTCAAACTGCGCGAGGGTCTGGCCGTCGGCGGACACAAGCGCGAACCCGATGCGATGCCCGCCGGCCTGCTCGGCGCGGGCGAGCGCGAGCGCGGCCGCAACGTGCAGTGCGCTCGCGCTCGGCGCCGGCGCGGACGCGCTCGTGGGCGGCGAGACGGCCGGTCGCGCGCGGGCCTCGGGACGGCGCGGCGTCGCAGTATGACGCCGGGCGCGAGGCTCCGCGACCGTGACCGCAGGCAGGCTCGGCGCTGGCGCGGTCCCAGGCGCGACGACGGAGCCGGGCCGGATCGCCGCGGGCGCGGCCGGGCGCCGGGCGCCCTCGGTGGCGTGGATCGCCGCGATGGCCCCGCCGGCCGCCAGCAGCACGCACAGCGCCGCAGCAAGCGACATGCGCCGATCGCGGCAGAAGCGGACGGCCGCAGCCGCGCGCGAGCACGCTCGCCCGCAGCCGCGGCAGTAGCGGTCGCCGGCGCAACGCGGGACGCCGCAGTTCGGGCAGCGCGGCAGCCGGGGCAGCCGGGGCAGCCCACGCGTGTGCGCCAGCGGCTGCCCGCAGTGTTTGCAGAAGCGGTCGCCGTCGCGGCACGCCGCGCCGCAGCGCGAGCAGCGGCCTGTACGCTCGGGCGCCGGAGCGCGCTCGCCTCCCTCGCGATGGTCGGCAGTGCCGTGGGCCACGTTCAAACCGTACCTGGCAGCGGCCGACGGGTGTGACGCTAGCGAGAGGCCGCGGGGTGCGCAGGGTTAGCGGCGACCGCGCGCGGCTACTTGAAGTTGAATCGGCCGCAGAGCAGGTGACAACGTCGGCGGCGAACCCGAGCGGGTTGGCGGCGCTGCGGCCCGCGGAGGTGGCCGGGCGTCTGGGTTTTCTCGCGGCCATCGGTGTCGCAGTGGCGAAAGCGGTTCATTGATCGAGGTCTTGATGGCCTGAGGAGCAGCCGCGGTCCGGTCGTCCGGGATCTTTTCCCCCGCTGATCGCCGAGGTCAAGGCGCTCGCGTGCGAGCTGCCGGGCGAGAAGGGCGTCCCGCTCTCACGGTTGAGGGGGAGCTGCTGGAACCCGTCGACTTCGTTGTGTGCGGGGACGAGAAGCCGTCGATCCAAGCCAGGGCCCGTAAGCATCCGACCACGGCGGCCTAGCCGCGCGGCGACGGGCAAGTGGTCGAGCGCGAGTACGGGCGCCCGCTACGAGCAGATCGCACAGCCGTTCGAGTGGAGGTTCAACCGGCAGGACCTAGACCGGGTGCTCGACCGGGTCGACCAAGCCCCGCAAACGCTAGCGAGCCAGCAAGCCGCCTGACGCGAATACGTCAAGACCACCCATCGTCAAAGAACTTTCCCGCCCGCGAGACCGCGAGCCCCGAATCGAACGTCAGGACTTGCGAAAGGGACCACCAAGAGAGTCCTTCCACCGGCTGGCGGTTTGGCGTTACACTGCGGTTGCGGCGAGGGAGCCGCTGTCGCCCGGCTCCGTTACGCTAGCCCTGAGTGGTACTAGGGGTGCGGGCGACTCACAGCAGGCGGCCAGCTTTCACAAGGGGGTTTCACATGGCAGCCACCGGAGATCCACTCGGCGTCTCCAGCCAGACCCGCTACTGCTCGCAGTGCGGCCACGAGGTCGACGGCAACTTCTGCTCGCAATGCGGGACGATGGTCGCGACGACCGTTACGATGCCCGCGATTGGCGGGTCGCAGGCGCCGCACGGGCGTGGCTCGAGGTCGCGGGCACCGATGATCGCCGGCGGCGTGGCGCTGGCGCTGGCCGCGGTTGTCGCCGCGGTCATCATCCTCGCCGGCGGCTCAGGCTCATCCACCGCGTCGGGCTCAGGCGGCAGCTACCAGCAGCGGCTCGCGGCCGCGCTCAACCCCATGATCGCCGCCAACCAGCGCCTGTCGGGCGCGCTGGCAGCGATCGACGGCTCGCAAGCGAGCCTGACCGCGGCCGGTAACGCCGCCACCGACGCGCAGTCGGCCGTCGCTAGCACCCGCGGCGCGGTCGGGGAGCTCACCGTTCCCGCCTCGCAGAGCACGCTGTCCCAGCAGGCCGATCAGGCCCTCACCCAGGACAACGGCTATCTGCAAGCCGTCGGCTCGACACTGTCTGACCCCACCGGCCAGGCGGCCACGCAGCTGCAGACGCTCTCCACCGACACCCAATCCGCGCTCGTGCCGATTAACGCGATCATCTCTAACGCGTCCGGCTCGGTCGCCTCGACCGGCAACCTGCTGTCGTGGGTTCAGGGCGCGCAACAGCTCACCAAGAAGCCCTCAACGCAGACGCTGACGAGCCCGACCCCGCAGGGCGGCGGCGTGCCGCCCGGCAGCGCGACGCCGACCGGCGCGGGCGCGGAAGCGCTGGACACGAGCCAGTGCGGCGCGAGCGGCGTGTTCGTGAACTCGTCGACGACCTCGTGTGGGTTCGCGCAGAACATGAAGTCGAACTATTTCGCCGCCGGCAACTCGGGCGGCGAGGCGACGGTGAGCGCGTTCTCGCCCGCGACCGGCGACACGTACACGTTCAACTGTGTGCCCGATACTGATGGGAACGTGACCTGCACCGGAGGCGTCGACGCGTCGCTGACGTTCGCCGGCTGACCCGCGGTGCGCGCGCCAGCTGACCGGGCAGCTGGCGCGCGCGGCCAACTCGTCGCGGCACGGCCGCGCATGCGAGCCTGCGTCGGCGGGCTCAAGTCGCGCGCTCGGCGGCCGAAAACGGGGCCATGCAGCTCCCCGTTCGCGAGCTGGTCGCGGCACTGACGGTGCTCGGCGGGGTGAGCGCCGGTTTCGCGCTGGCACTCGCCACGCCCGGCCGGCGCGCGCTAGCACTGGCGCGCCACCTGGCGTGCGCGGTGCTCGCGCTCGGCGGCGGCGCCGCACTGGTGCTCGCCGGCGCGGCCGGCCCGGTGGCGCTGTTATGCGCCGCGGTCGGGTGCGCGCTGGCGCTCGCCGCTGTCGGACGCCACGCACACCGCCGGGACGTCTGCGCTGGCGGTCCGTTAGCGCTCGCCACCGTGCGGAGTGCCGGACTCGTGCCCGCAATTCGCGCCCCGGTGCTCGTGCTTGTCCCCGATGTCGGCGGCCCCGGCGTCGAGCTGTGCCAGAACTAGATTTCGCTTCGGCGCTCGCTGCCGTCGCGCGGGGGACCTCGTGTCCGGACTGCGACCGTGGTCGGAGACCCCTTCCTCGCCGCGCCTGAGCACTGGGTTTTCTGAGCAAGCGTTGAGGGTGCCGCGCAACGGCGATGAGTTCGGCTCAGTTCGGGTTTTCAGGCGGGCGCGCTGGTCAGCGCTCGCCGCGCGACCACCACACGGCGGGCGACGGGCGCGCCGACAGGTCTCGGAAGACCATGCGTGTGTGGACTCCCGACCACGATCAGCCGATCAGCGGTAGGTCGCGACCACCGTGTCGCTCGAAACCGCCCCGATCCCGCGCCACCAACAATCGCGTGCCAACATGAGGGCCGGCCGGACCGGACTCAAGCTTCGAGGCCAGCGCCGGCGCTCGCCAACCCGCCTCGCCGCGGATTGCGGAAGCGATCGCGCGGAGCGGGGGAGGCCGGACGCCCGTAAGCGAGCGTCGCACGAGCGAACTCCTGCTCGTCAAGAGGTGCCGCCGCTCACCGTACGCGCCGAAGTACGCTCAGCAGCGTGAGACTGTGTTCCGCGTGGGCTGCCCCCGTCCGGTCGCGTTCGCTCCGAGGCTTTCGCGAAGACGCAGCGACACCGGAGGCGGAATTCGGATGATGACCCGAGATGCACGAGAAGGGCTCCCTGACGCGAACCGGACCGGTTGACGGCCTTATGTCACAGAGCACCGGCTTCGTTACGCACTCACGGTCGAGGTCCGAGCGGAGAGCGGGCACCTTCGAGGTCTCGACGAATCTCCAAGAGCACTTCGGGCCGACGGCGAACCGCGGCTCACGTGTCCCGTTCTTGGAGAAGCAGAGCCGACGCTTATTTCACTGCCGGCGCGCGGCGCACAGCGCTTGAGGATCCGAGCAATCCCGCGGACGCGATGATCGCGACCGATGCCCGTCTCGAGCCCGTCCAGGTCCGCGTCGACCAGGCTGGCGAGCGGGTGGACGAGGTCGTACGGATGAAGGGACGAGCGGGATTATCTTGACTGCTCGTTCCTGCCTTGGTCTGTGTGTGGGGTACGAGGTCGGCGCCTTACTTTGCGGTGAGTACGGCTTGGATGAGGCGGATGCGGTCTTGCTCGGCGTTGGCGATGAGGTTCGCTGCCTTCGTCGCGAAGTCGGGGACAAGGACATGCAGGCCGAGCGGATTTGCCGGTGCGGCGAAGAACGCGCGCATGGCTTCGGTCGCGGTGTCGGCGAGGTCGTTCCAGGCCGTGATCGCGAAGCCGGCCCGTGTAGTCAGCTCGCGAAGCTCGTCCGGGGCGATCAGGTGGCTGTCCCGGGGATCGGTCGCCCAGGGAAGGGGGAATTGGAGCGGCTGCTCCGGTCCGGCCGTGACGTCCCAGAGCGCGAGGCGGCCGCCCGACGTGAGGACTCGCCGTACCTCGGCGTAGAGACGTGACTTGTCGGCGATGTTCATCTGGACGTGCTGGCTGATCATGACCTCGAACGTGCCGTCGGCGAACGGGAGCTCGGTCACGTCCGCGCGGCGAACGTCGATGCGGGAGCTCAGACCGGTAGCGGTGTTGAGCCAATCGGCAACTTCGCCGTACTCGGCGGTGATGTCGACGCCTGTGACATGACACCCGGTCTTTGCGGCCACAAGGCGAGCGGTTCCGCCGATCCCGGTGCCAGCATCGAGCACGCGGTCCTCGGGGCTCACACCGGCCAACTGGACGAGCTGCAAGGTTGCGATCCGGCCGAGCGAATGGAAATCCTCCAGCGGCGCGAGGTCCTCCGGTGAGAGTGCTCGAGGGGTTCTTCCCGGCCTGTCTCAGCGCCCGCTCGATGTTGTCGCGCGTCAGGCCGGTCGTGTAGTGACGCTCCACGGCCTCCGTCGCCGTCGTCGGACCGACCCCGGCCCCCGAGCTGGCGGCGGTCTCAAGCGGTGTGAATTGGGTGAATTGTTGGTTGCTCATGGCCTGGCGTTTCGTTTGACTTGGGGTGTGGTCAGCTAGGCGCCGACGGCTGTGGCGAGCGAGCCAACTGCGCGTGTCTCGGGCGCGTCGTCGGTACTGACCGTCGGATAGGCGGGCAGCAGCAACAGCGCCATTACGGCGCCTGCGGCGGCGACGCCGGCGAGGTAGCCGGCAGCGTGGAACCCGTGGAAGAAGGCGGCGCTGGCGGCGTCGTGGATAGCCGACGCGAGCACCGGATGGCCAGCGGACGTCAACTTGCCTGCGGCAGTGAGGGCAGCGCCGACAGATGCGTGCGCCGTCCGAGCGACGCCGGCCGGCAACCCGACCGGTAGCGTCGCCGTGAGCCGGCTGGCGTACAGCGATGCGTACACGCTGCCGATCACCGCGACGCCGAGCGTACCGCCGAGCAGCCGCGTGGCGTCGTTCACCGCCGACCCGACGCCGGCCTTGGCCTTCGGCACGACGCCCATGATCGCGTCCGTGGCGGGCGCGCTGGTGAGACCCATGCCGATCCCGAGCACGACCATTTGGGCGGCGATCGTCCCGTAGCTGGTGCTGACAGTCGTGGTCGTGACCCAGAAGTAGAACGCGGCCATCGAGAACAGCCCGGACGCGACGACCAGCTTCGTGCCGAACCGCACGGCCAGCTTGGTCCCGAGGATCGAGGAGATCGCGACGAACGAGGCGACCGGAAGCAGCCGTACGCCGGTTGACAGCGGGCCCCAGCCTTTCAGGAACTGGGAGTACTGGGTGACCAGGAAGATGAACCCGGACAGCGCGAAGAACGAGATCGCGACGGAGGCGCTAGCGGCGGTGAACCGAGCATTGCCGAACAGGCTCAGGTCGAGCATCGGCCGTTCGGTGCGCCGCTCCCAGACCCCGAACGCCGCCGCCAGCACCCCGGTCAGCGCGAAGCTGCCCAACGTCCGGGGGCTGCCCCAATCGTAGTTCGGGGCCTCGATGATCGTGTAGACGAGAAGTCCGATCGTCAAGGTCGAGAGCGCAAAGCCAGCACGATCGGTGCGGGGCGCGCGCGGATCGCGCGAACTTGGGACGTAGCGGGCCGCCAGGACGCCGGCGGTCACCGCGACCGGCGTCATCGCAAAGAAGATGCTTCGCCAGTCGGAGATCTGGATCAGCCAGCCGCCGACGATCGGCCCCAGCGCGATCGCCACGCCCGTGATCGCCCCCCACAGCCCGATCGCCAGCGCGCGCTCGCGCCGCTCAGTGAAAGCGTTCGTCAAGAGCGAGAGCGTGGACGGGAATACCATCGCCGCACCCACGCCCATCACCGAGCGTGCCGCGTTCAGCTGGCCAGGACTGTCCGTCAGCCCGCCGGCCAGGCTCGCAAGGCCAAACACTGAGAGGCCCGCGAGCAGCAACCCCTTACGCCCGAACCGGTCAGACAGGCTGCCAGCGGCCAGCACCGATCCCGCGAAAAGCAGGTTGAAACAATGCCGCTGAAGCAGCCATCGTGCGGTATCACAGTGAAGTGAGATTCCCGGCTGCACTCGGATCCGGGCAAGCGCAAGCCCGTGCCACCCCGCTCGCCAGTCTCCACGTGCTAGCTCACGTGCGGTGGGACAGCTAATCCCGAGGTCGATGCTCAGTGGCTGCTTGGGCGGCATTGCAGCCACGCGCGCCAACGTCGAGGTCGGGCCGGTGTTTCCGCCCGGCGGGAGCGCCAACTCTCGGTCGCGGCACGCCTAAGTTTTGATGGAGTGATTACAAGAAACGCTGCAAGCACCGGGTGCTAGGGCGCTAGCTTTTGCGAGGTCCTTCTGCACCTTGCGCCCGGCATCGGAGAGGAAGGTCCAGTTGGCGCCAACCGAGGCGCGGAACTCGCGGCTCTCGACGATGTTGTCAGTCGAGATCGTGACAATCCGCGTGTAGCCGACCGCAATCTGCGGCTGCCAGGCGGCGAGCTCGAGATGCTGCTGGCTGGTGGTCTTTCGGGCAGTAGTGGCCTGGCGAGAGCACGAGGATCATCGGGTCGTTCCCTTGGAGATCGCTCAGACGACGCCGGGTCTTGGCGTGGTCGGTCAGCTCGTAGTCGGGGAGGATGCCGCCGGGAATGATGTCGCCGCGCATGATGTGCTCCAGTTTGTGTTAGATGTCGGTGGGTCGCTACTGGATCAGCGTCGCGACCCGCACGGCCAATTGCGCCCGTGAGTCGCCCCGGTTGATGCCCTGGCCTGCGGTGCCTCTAGCTCTAGCACGGGCCCGCGCTGGCTAGACGAACAACTCGCTCAGCCACCAGGCGAGGATTGCGCCAACGCTATGGCGACGATTACCGGCTGCGGTGCGGGGTCATGATTGCTCGTGGTTGTGACGACTGAAGATGCCAGCGCCAGCGTCAGGGGTAACGTCGTGCGGAAACTGGCGTGGCGTTATTCGCGGCGTCTGGTTGCGATCAGTGGGCACAACGCAACTCTCGTGCCCCGATGCCTCGGTCGCCCCCGTCATCACCCCCAGTCGAGTCCTGGTGTGACTCAGAGCGCGAGATCGGCCGGACAGGCTATGGGCCAGGTTTCTAGCCTCCGATGACGTGGACCGGCGATCACACGGGCGGCGCTTCCCGCGTGCGGCGCGGCAGAGCCTGTTTGAGGTCCCGGCGTGAGCTGATCCCGAGCTTTGTGAACACTTTGCGCAGGTGCCATTCGACCGTGCGCGGGCTGAGGAACAGACGGGCGCCGATCTCGGGGTTGGAAGGACCGTCACGGGCGAGCAGAGCGATCTGTCGCTCGTGAGCAGTGAGGTCATCGCGTGTCTCGACGATGCGCTTACGCACGTTCTCGCCAGTCGCTCGCAGCTCGCTGCGCGTGCGCTCGGCAAACGCCTCCATGCCGAGCGCGGCGAACATGTCATGAGCGGTGCGTAGCTGCGCGCGCGCCTCCAGACGCCGGCCCTCGCGTCGCAGCCATTCGCCGTAGAGCAGATGCGCACGCGCCAGCTCCGGCCGCAGCCGTGTACGACCCAACCGCTCGACGGCCTCGCGATGAAGGCGTTCAGCACTTTCCCCGTCGCTCAGCAACGCCCGCGACCGCGCCTCGATCCCCAGTCCGAAGTCAGTACCGGTCGGCTGCGTCGTCGCAGCCAGCCGGTCGAGGGCATCACGGGCAACTTCGATCTCACCGCATCGTATCGCCGCCTCGACCAGCTCATGCAGACCCCAAAGAGAGGGATGCAGGTCGAGTGGATCCCAGCTGGCCTGCTGGGCCGCCGCCATCGCCTCCTCATAGCGCCTGAGGCCGTTGTAGAGCACTGCTTCCACCCGGCGCGCCTCGCTCACAGCCACTCCCTGCCCCGAGTCTGCGGCGTGCTTCAGAGTAGCTTCGATCAGCGCGGACACCTCGACCTCGGCGCCCCGGAGGGCCGCGAGCAACAGAGCGGCAAACGGCGGGATGTGAGCCCCGGTTGCGGCAGTGACCTCGTCAAGCTCCGCGATAATCGACGCGGCAGCGGCAAAGTCACCGCTCCACACGGTCGCTACACCCAGTCCGGCTAGGCAGAGCGGCAGTTGTTCGAGGCCGCCGGCGTCACGTTCGAGCTGGATTTGCCTTCCGCATATAGCATGGACCCCGTCGTCGTCCCACAAAACGAAAGGCGCTGTCATAGCCAACCAGCCCCACCGGAGACTTTCTTCGATGGGGACGTCTTTACTGACAAAGACACTCATCGCTCGCTGCAGCGTCGTTGCGGCGGCGGCGTGGCCCTCGGTGATCAGCAGCGCAAGGCCGTCCAGAAGCAGGTCGACTGGACGTGGAGGATCCGTCGGAGCCGGGAGCGCCGCAACCGCCCGACAGATCTCTGGCAGATCGCCGGCACCCAGACGCTCAGCGAAGGCGGCTGATCCCCACGCATTCAGGTACGTTTCGCGCGCGAGGTCGAGGTCGAAAGGCTCGAGCCGCCTCGCGGCTTTCAGCAGCAGCGGGGGCGCGTCGCTGCCAAGCCCCGAGCTGAACGCGATCTGTCCGCGCAGCAGATCCACGATCCACGCGGGCGTGCTGGAGCTCGTCGAGCGCCTCGGCCTCAGCTGTCATCAGCAGCCCGAGAGCCACGTCAAACGCGCCGGCCTGAAGGCTGGCTTGCGCGGCGGCGAGCGCGCGGTTCGCCCGTCTCGTGGGATCTCGCGTCAGCTCGAGCGAGCGCTGCAGAAACGCCGCGGCGGCAGCGATGCCGCCCCGCGCCTGCGCGCGGCCGGCTGAGCGCTCGAGCTCTGCGGCCACCTGCTCATCGGGTCCCGCTGCCGCTGCGGCGAGATGCCACGCGCGACGGTCGGGATCGAGCTGCGGATCAGTTACGTCCGCCAACGCCAGATGCGCGGCCCGGCGCTCCTGCGGCGACGCAGAGGCGTAGACGGCCGAGCGGACCAGCGGATGGCGGAACCTCACCCGTTCGCCGATCGCCAGCAACCCGTCGGCCTCGGTCGCAGGCGCGGCCGAGACGCCGATCCCGAGGCACTCGGCCGCGCCCCACACCAGCACCGGGTCGCCGACCGGCTCCGCCGCCGCGACCAGCGACAATAGGCGGGCCTCTTCAGGAAGAGCATCAAGTCGCTGACGAAAGCTGTCCTCGATTCGGGCCGACAACGCCGTAGCGCCTAGCAGCCCGAACCCGCCCGCCAACTGGGTACGGACTGTTTGGCGCCGTCGAGGAGGCGACGGACGCGCAGGCACGGGCGATCTTCGACACGAACGTCTTTGGCGTTCTCAATGTCCTACGTGCAGCGCTCCCGGTGCTGCGCGCTCAGGCAAGCGGGCACATCCTGCAGGGCTCATCGTTCTACGGTCAGTCGGCGCAGGCCGGCGTCGGGCTGCTCGCCAGCACCAAGTACGCCGTCGAGGGACTCTCCGACGCGCTCATCGACGAGCTCAAGCCGCTCGGCATCAAGGTGACGATCGTTGAACCGGGACCGACTGCGACGTCGTTTCTCGACAACCTAGACCTCGCCGCGCCGACGCCGGCGTACGACGGCACCGTCCGCGTCGTCCAACAGGCGATCGCGGCGTGGCCGCGTGACGCGTTCACCGACCCGGCCCGCGCTGCAACAGCGATCCTCGCCATCGTCGACGCCGACGAGCCGCCGCTGCGGTTCGCGATCGGCGCCGGCGCCGCCGACGACATGCGGGCCGCATTGATCGCTCGACTCACCGACCTCGACAAGTGGAGCGCAGTCACCAACAGCGTCGCTGTTTGAATCCAGGCAGACAGATCCGATCAGCAGCACGACAACCGCTGACGGCGTCGCCATCGTTTCGCGCGGCATGGTTTGTCCTTACCGTTGGCCGGCGCTCGGAGCCCTAGCCGGCCGGCGGGCCGCAACAGCCGACGCGACGTGCAGACCAACGAATCGCGGCCATACTCAGTGTCTCGCAGCGTACGACGCGTCCGCCGCCGATCCGTGGCGGGCGCAACGGGACCGCTGCACAGCCATTGGCCCGATTTGCACGCCATCGCGCGAGGCCCGGTTTCGGCGCGGAGCGGGTCTGGCCTGCCAGTGGGGCTGCAGCCCATTCGCGCCAATCTGAGCACGGCGTGCTTGCAGCCCACCGTTCGTGCAATGACTCGGGGTCGAGGCGAGGCCGACCGCGATTGCAGGCTCCTCGCTGATCTGAGTGGGTGCTCCTGTGGCTCCCCGGGCGGCGAGCCCCGACCCATCGTGGCAGCTGAGCTTCGCGGCCTCACCGGACGAGCTCTCGGCGGAATGTCTCGGCGGATCGGATGGGTCTCGGGCGAACCACTCGCCGACCCCG
>JBEKRJ010000073.1:0-11870 GCA_049518835.1 Solirubrobacteraceae bacterium | reverse complement strand
GGCTGACGTCATCGGGTCGGCGGCGGCAGACGGTACAGCTGCGCGAACCGCGGCCGCGGGTCGCGCTTCTCCAGGAACGGCTTGTCGTCGACCGACAGCCAGCAGTGCCCATCGGTCCCGCTCGCGGCGTCGAGCCCGAAGCACAGCTCGACGTCGAGCCCGGCGCGGCGTAGGAACCAGAACAGGGTCACCCCGCGAGTCAGACAGCCGGTGCGAACGAGCGGACGGGCAGCCCGCGGCGCGAGCGTGATCAACCGCTCGAGTCGCTCGACCTCGGCGGCCGACGGAGCGGGGCGGTGGGGCGCGCGAGTGAGCAGTGCTGCCACGCGCGGGAGCGGGAGGCGCATCAGCAGCGGCACCGCGGCGGCGAACGTCCCAACGCGCGCGAACAGCAGCACCTCGCGCGCGTCCCGGAGCTCGCTGAGCGCTTGCAGCCTTCCCGACGCTCGGAGCCTGCTAGCTACTGTCGAGAACAAGTAGCTGCTCGCGGCGGAGGTCGCCGATGAACTCGATGACGTCCGCCCGTACGATCGCCTCGGGCGCGTCGAACTCGGCACACAGCTCCGTGACGATCTCCGAGACCGCTCGATGTCCGTCGCACAGCTCCCAGATTCGCGCCCCGACCTCGTCGAGTGCGTAGTAGCCGCCGTCCTCCAGGCGCAGAAGGACCGTCTGGCCCTGCGCCTCCTGGGCGAGGATCCCCTCCCGGCGTCGCGCGCGCTCGTCGAGGATCAGCTTGGGCCCGCTGCTCATCCGCGTTCCTCAAGTGCTCGGATCTGGCCGTTGAGCCGCTGGTCCTGGATGAACGACCACGGTCGGCGCAACGCCGACCGTGCGAGCGGCGCGTTGGCGCGCGCGCGGCGCATGTAGGCGCTGGCGAGCGACAGAGTCGCGGTTGGGTCCGCGTTCCAGCCACGGCTGAGCACTTCGCGACCGGGGGCAAACATCCACCGCAGCGTGCGAACGGGCATGTGATCCCCCGCGCGTAGGACTCGCAGGGCGACGAGGCGACGGCCGACGATCGGGTCAAAGCCGGTCGGCTGCAATGCTGCGAGTGCGTCGTCTGGAATCCTGACGCCCAGCTCACGCGCGGCGAACAGCGCCAGAAAAACCCGCGCGTCGAGGCGATAGCTGCGTGCGCTCGCGACGAGCGCGTCCCAGTCGAGCGGCTCGTGCTGTACGACCCGCGCGATGTCGAGGATCTGGCCCAGTGCGCCGCCGGTGTTGCGGTGCCGGTAGCTGCCGCCGAGGCGATTGCGGGTGAAGTGAACGCAAACGTGCAGCAGCAGGTCCGCGGGCGACGGAAGCAGGTGCGCTCCGGTCGGCGTAGCGCGCGCGCGCTGCCAGATTCCATCGATCTCGAAGCGATTGCCTTCGCCGGCGATTGCGACGTGGCGGTGAAGCTCGACCGCCAGCAACTGCTGCTCGCCGACGAGCGCCGGGCCGTGGTGCTCGTCGAGCTTCAGCTGCATCGTTGTCTGCTCCGGGCTGTTGCTGCCTGGAACGGGCGCGTAGCCGAGCGGCGCGAGCGCCGCGTTGGCGGCGCCCAGTCGCTGCTCGGGGACGAGGATGTCAAGGTCGAGCATCTCGCGCTGTGCCGGGTCCGGGTAGACGGTCTCGACCAGCGCCGCGCCCTTGAGCAGCAGCGCGGGGACGTCGGCGCCGTGCAACGCATCGACGACACGACGCAGTGCCGCCGCGAGAAACAGGCTGCGCGCCGCGTTTGCCAGGTAGGCGCGCTCGAGCGCGCTGCGCACCGCTCCCGGCGCGCCGCCGCGGGCGTCGAGATGGCAGAACAGAACTGGCGAGAGCCGGTGCCAGTCGGCGTCGCGCAACGTCCGCCCCCATCGTTCGCCGTCCCACTGCCGGAAGTCGGCGCGCGCGTCTTCCAGCGGCACGATCGCGTCGAGCAGAATGTCGTATTCGGATCTCCGTGGCATGGTCCCGTCGATGTCTCGCTTGCGCCCGGCGGGTCGACGACTTCTGGCGACTGATCCTTACGAGTTCTGGCCGGGTCCTCGTGACCGAGCTGTGAACGTAGTGTGGGTAGGTGGTAAAAGGCGGCATGAACCTCGCAGGTGGAGCGCCGTGAGATCATCGGCCGGTGCCGTGGAAGCTGACAGTCCGCGCGGGGCCGCGGGTCGAGCGGCGGCGGTTCGACGAGCTCGAGACTGCGCTCGATGCCGCCGAGCGGCGTGGCGTCGAGCTGGCGCGCGATGCCCCGCGCGGGGCGGTTGACGTCAAGCTGAAGCGCTTCGAGCCGGTCCAGCAGGTGGTGGCGCGGATCGAGCTCGCCGGCCCGCAGCGGTTCGTGCCGAGCGTGCGTGCGGGGATCGACGTCCGCGGCGACGGCTCGAGCGAGGCGTACGTCGGCCGCGTCCGGCGCCAGTTGGTCGACCCGCAAAGCGGCGAGAGCGCCTGGGCGGCGCTGCGGCGCGTGCTGAGCGCTCGCTGCCACGCTGGCTCGGAGCCCAGGAGTCGATGACGAGCGTCAGCGCGGTGCGCGGGCTGTGCGTAATCAAGCGAGGCTTCTGTCGCCGCATTTCGGCAGTTCTGCTGCTAAAGTGCTGCGAATGCCCGTTGCAATCACCGTTCGCGACGTGCCCGACGAGGTTCGCGACGAGCTCGCGGCGCGGGCGGCGCGGGCGGGCCAGTCTTTACAGGAGTACGTCCGCGCAATGCTCATGGACGCAACCGCCCGGCCGCCAGTCGCCGACGTGATCGGGCGCGCTCGCGCGCGGGTCGATGCGACTGGAGCTCGGGTCGACGCACGGTCGATCCTCGCCGCGCGTGACGCTGATCGGCGGTGAGCGCATTGCGGTCTGCGACGCCTCCGCAGTCGTTGCCGTGTTGCTCGACAGTGGTGCCGACGGGCGGTGGGCGACGGCGGCGTTGAGCGGCGCGGCGCTCGTCGCCCCCAGTGTGCTCGGGTTCGAAGCGGCCAACATCATTCGCCGCCACCAGCTCGCCGGGCTCGTCAGCTTCGACCAGGCCGCGCAGGCGCACGCCGATCTGCTCGAGCTCGCGATCGAGCAGTGGCCCTACGAGCTCCTGGCCGGCAGGGCGTGGGAGCTGCGCCGGAACCTGTCGATCTACGACGCGAGCTACGTCGCGCTGGCCGAGTTGGTCGGCGCAACCCTCGTGACGCTTGACAAGCGGATCGGCGGCGCCCCCGGTGTGCGGTGCGCGATCGCGACACCATAGGTCCGCTACTAGTAGTCGAGGCATGCGTGGTCTTCAGCGTGTGCGCCGCGTGGAAGAATGCCCGGACGTTAGGCGAGCGAGGACGAGCACGGATGACTGAGGCTGGCGTCAAGGAAGATCGGATGCGCGGCGATGCGCGCCTGGAGCGCATCGCATGAGCGCGACCGTGGGCACGCCGTCGCCGGTTGACTATCGCCCGCTGCCTGGCTGCTACGACGAGATGGTCGACGCCGCCGGCATCCCGCGCCAGCATTGGGCGCGGCTGGCGAGCGTGTTCTCCGAGCTCGGTCACGAGGAGCTGTGGCGCCGCCAGCAGGAGACCGCGCGGCTAGTCGATCAGGACGGCGTCGTGTACCACGCCTACGAGGACGAGCGCCAGGGCGCCCAGCGGTGGCTGGTCGATCCGGTGCCGATCGTGGTCTCCAGCCGCGAGTGGGAGCAGATCGAGTCGGGCCTGATCGAGCGGGCCGAGCTGCTCGACCTGGTGCTCGCCGACCTGTACGGCAAGCGCGAGCTGCTGCGCCGCCGGCTGCTCGCGCCGGAGGTCGTGTTCGGCCACGCGGGGTTCCTGCGCCCGTGGGACCAGATCCGGCTTCCGGGCAACCATCAGCTGATCACTTATGCGGCCGACATCGGCCGCGACGCCGGCGGGCGCCCGTTCGTGCTGTCGGACCGCAGCCAAGCGCCGTCGGGGTTCGGCTATGCGCTCGAGGCGCGCTCGGTGATCTCGCGCGTGTTTCCGTCGCTGTACCGGGATGCGCAGGTCCACCGGCTGGCGCCGTTCTTTCGCTCGCTGCGTACCGCGCTGGCGCGGGTTGCGCCGGCCGACGTCGAGGATCCGCGGATCGTCGTGCTGACGCCCGGGCCGCTCAACGAGACCGCGTTCGAGCACGCGTTCCTGGCCTCGCACCTGGGCTACAGCCTCGTCGAGGGGTCAGACCTGGTGACGCGCTCGGGGCGGGTGTGGATGCGCTCGCTGGGTCAGCTCGAGCCGGTGCACGTGATCCTGCGGCGTGTCGACGCGTGGTTCTGTGACCCGCTCGAGCTCAAGCCCGACTCGCAGCTCGGCGTTCCCGGCCTCGTCGAGGCGGCGCGCTGCGGCGGCGTGTCGATCGTCAACCCGCTCGGTGCGAGCGTGCTCGAGAACCCGGCGCTGATGGCGTTCCTGCCGCGTCTGGGCGAGCACTTGCTGGGTCGGCCGCTGACGCTCCCGAGCGTTCCGACGTGGTGGTGCGGCGACGAGGCAGGGCGCCGGCACGTGCTCGCGAACATCGATCGCCTCGTTTTGCGCCAAGTCTCGCGCACGGCGGGCGCCCCATCGGTGTTCGGCTGGGAGTGCAGCGCGGCGCAGCTGGACGGATACAAGCGCCGGATCGAGGCCCAGCCGCTGCAGTGGACCGGCCAGGAGCCGCTGGCGATGGCGAGCGCGCCGACGCTGACAGAGGACGGCATCGCGTCGCGCCGCAGCGTGCTGCGCGCGTTCGCGGTTCCGCGCAACGACTCTTTTGCGGTCATGCCGGGCGGTTTGACGCGGGTCGCGCCGGACGGGGGCGTGGTGCGGATCTCCAGCCAGGCCGGCGCGATCAGCAAGGACACGTGGGTGCTGGCATCCGAGCCCGAGGGCTTGACCGGCTTCTGGCTGGATCCGGGCCCGACCGTCGAGCGGATCGATCCGATGGCTTCGATCCCGTCGCGCACCGCCGAGCAGCTGTGGTGGCTGGGACGCTACGCCGAGCGAGCCGAGGCGATCACGCGGCTGCTGCGCGTTGTGCACAACCGCCGCAACGACTTCCAGGGCAGCTCCAACCAGGCGGGGGTGCAGTCGCTGCGCGCGCTGCTGGTCGCGCTGACGCACACGACCGCGACGTATCCGGGGTTCGTCGGGGATGGTGCGCAGCAGCGCCTGGAGTCTCCCGGGCGCGAGCTGCTGGAGCTCGTGATCGACGATCAGCGCTCGGGCACGCTCGCGCAATCGGTGCGCGCCCTGCTGCACTGCGCGCAGTCGGTCCGCGACCAGCTGTCGGCCGACACGTGGCTGGTCGCCGGCGCGCTGGACCGGGAGATCCTGGCGTTGCACGGGCCGATGCATGATCCGCAGGCGGTCGTCTCCGGCGCGCTGCAACGCGTGATGCAGGGCCTGCTCGCACTAAGCGGGCTCGTCAGCGAGAGCATGGTTCGCGACCTCGGCTGGCGCTTCATGCACGCCGGGTCGCGTCTGGAGCGAAGCGTGCAGCTGTTGTCGTTGCTGCACGCGACGATCATCGATGCGCGCAGCACCGCCGCCGACAGCCTCATGCTCGAGTCGGTGCTGATCGCAGCGGAGAGCATCATCACCTACCGCCGCCGCTACCGCTCGCACGCGCAGGTCGAGACCGTGCTGGACCTGCTGCTGCTCGACGAGGGCAATCCGCGGTCGCTGGTGTTCGGGCTCGACGCGCTCGCCCAAGATCTCGAGGGCCTTCCGGTCGCCGGCGATCGGCGGCTGCGTGACGAGCAGCGATCGCTGCTGGAAGCGTCGACGGCACTGCGCCTGGCCGATACCGCGGCGCTTGCGAAGGCCGACCGGTCAGGCCACCGGCCGGCGCTCGGGCAGTTCCTGCTGGCGTTGCGCAGCAAGCTGCTGGAGGCTGCGGATGCGGTTGACCGCTCGCATTTCGTGCACCTCGCGCCGCGCTCGTCGCTAGTCGGGCACGCCGATGCGCGTGCGTCCGAGCAGCGCGCGTCCGAGCCGCTCGCCGAATAACGCGGCGGGATCGGTCAGGGCAGCATGAGCGTCGCCCCGTGCTCGCGCAGCCACCGGGTCTGCTCGCGGTAGCCGGGGCGGTGGTGGGCAAGCAACGCCCAGAAGCGCGGCGAGTGGTCCATCACCTGGAGATGGCAGACCTCGTGCCAGACGACGTAGTCCAGCACCGGCTCGGGCGCGAGCAACAGCCGCCAGTTGAAGCTCATCGCGCCGCGGGCCGAGCAGCTGGCCCAGCGCGTGCGCTGGCCACGGATCGAGAGCGTCGCGTAGGAGCTGCCGCTGAGCTCGCACGCGCGGTCCAGGCGGGGCGTGATCTCGTCGCGCGCGGCGCGCCGGTACCAGCGCTCCAGCGCGTCGCGGCCGGCCGCTCCGACCGGCACGAGCAGCTCACCCCCGCACCGGTGCACCCGCGTGCGTCCCGCCTGCGGCACCAGCGCGAGCAGCTCGCCCAGGTACGGCACCGCATCCCCACGCGCGGCCAACGCGGCCCGCGCGCGTTCGAGCTCGCGCACGCGGCGCTCGATCCACGGGCGCAGCTCGCTGATCGCGATCGAGGCCTCGCGCTCGGGCGCGCGTCGCGGCAGCACGACCTCGACGCCGTGGGTCAGGTCGACGGTCACCCGCACGCGCTGGGCCCGCGTCGAGCGGCGGACGCGGTAGGGAATCTGTTGCACGCTGCGACAGAGTACGGTCCGCTGACGACGTGCCTGCGCTTCCCTTTCTCACCGAGCCGCTCGCCGACGAGCGCGTGGTCATGCGCGACGGCGCCGAGCGCGACATCCCCGAGGTGTTGATCGCCCACCAGGACGATCCCGAGATGCACGTGCTGCTGGGCGAGGAGCGCACGCCCAGCGGCGCCGAGCTCGGGCGCCGGGCCGAGTCCGAGCCTGCCGCCCGCCGCGCGGGCACGGGGGCGACGCTGACGATCCTCGAGCCGGGCAGCGACGTGTGCCGCGGCCAGATCTACGTCCATCACCTAGACTGGGATCACGCGCGCGCGGAACTCGGCGTGTGGGTGGCGCCGCAGGCTCGCCGGCGCGAGCTCGCGCGCCGCGCGCTGGCGCTGGTCGCGCGCTGGCTGATGTGCGAGTGCGGGATCGAGCGCGTCGCGCTCGTGACCGCGACCCACAACCGGCCGATGCGTCATGCCGGGCGCGGCGCTGGCTTTCGCGAGGAGGGCGTGCTGCGCGCGCACCTGCGCGAGCGGGGCCGGCGCGTCGACGCGGCCGTGCTGTCACTCGTGCGGGCTGACCTGGAGGACCGGTGCAGTACTGGCGGGTGAAGCTGCCGGCGGGGATCCGCTCGCCGTTTGAGGTCTACCTCAACGGGGTTCGCCAGGAGCTCGGCGTCGATTATCGGATCACCGAGGGCGAGCTGCTGTTCGAGCGCGAGCTCGTGCAGCAGAAGCTCGGCCCGTGGGCGTGGTTTCTGGGGTTCTGGGGGATCGGGACCTACAAGCGCAACGACGAGGTCGACGTGCGCTACGAGCTCGACGGCCGGGCGATGGTTGCCAGCGGCCTGGCGATCACGGCCCCGTCCGCACGACCTCGCGCCTGACCCACGGGCGCAGCAGCTTCAGCGCCGACAGGATCGCGCGCGTCGCCGGCGAACGGTTGAGCGTGTAGAAGTGGATCCCGGGAGCGCCGCGGGCGAGCAGCTCGGCGCACTGCAGGGTCGCGTAGGAGACGCCCAGCTCATGCACCGTCGCGACGTCCGACGCGCATCGCTCCAGCTGCTCGAGCAGCTGCTCGGGGATGCACGCGCCGCACATCCCGGTGATCGTCTTGATCTGGTTGAGATCGGTGATCGGCATGATCCCGGGGATGATCGGGGCCTCGATCCCGGCCGCGCGCGCTTCGTCGACGAAGCGGAAATACAGCTCGTTGTCGAAGAACAGCTGGGTGATCAAAAACGACGCCCCGGCCCGCACCTTCTCGCGCAGGTAGCGCAAGTCGGACGCCATGTCGGGCGCCTCGGGATGGATCTCGGGAAAGCAGGCCGCGCCGACGCTAAAGCCGTAGTTGCCGCGGATCAGCGCAACCAGCTCGGTCGAGTAGCGCAGGCCGCCCGGGTGCGGAGTCCACGTCGAGACGCCGCGCGGCGGGTCGCCGCGCAGCGCCAGCACGTTCTCGATCCCCGCCTCGTCGAGCCCGTCGAGGATCGCGCAGAGCTCCGCGCGTGTCGCGCCGACGCAGCTGAGGTGCGCCATCGCCTCGATCTGCAGCTCCTGCTTGAGCCACTTGGTGACCTCAAGCGTGCGGGCGCGCGTCGAGCCGGCCGCCCCGTAGGTGACAGACACGAAGTCGGGCTGCAGCGCCTCGAGCGCCTCGAGCGTCGCGCGGAGGTTGCGTTCGCCCTCGTCGGTCTTGGGCGGGAAGAACTCGAATGAGAAGAGCGGCCCGTCGGCCGTGGCAAGCAGTTCGTCGATTTGCACGGCGGCGACAGTACAACCTTGACATATTCGTGTCAAGGTTGCCCGTCGCCGTGGCCGGCGCTCCGTGTTGTTGATGGAGTTCGCTCGGGGCTGTTCGAACTCTTGAATTCTTGTGTCTGCACGCCGTCTTCGAGCAGGATCGCGATGGGGACCGTGGCCGGTCTGCCTGGGCGAGGGCTTGCACGTGTGAGGAGCCCAGAAGCCCCCGCCGGTCGCCAAACGTGACATACCGTCAAAATCGCGCCCGGGTACGTCACGTCGTGTCCGGCAGCCGACCACAACGTGACACCCGAGACGGTCGGATCAACGGCTGTAACGTTGTTCCAGCCTCGACGCGCGTCGGCGTCGCGACCGGCAAGTGAGCCGGCGCCAAGCACGCGCGCCGCCCGCCGGCCGCGCCCTGCCAGGACAGATGGCTCGTTTCCCGCCGCGCGCGGGGCCCGTCTGGACCGGTGATCGTTCCTGGTCCAGTGGCGGTGAGGACCTCGTGCGGCTCGCGAGGATCCGCTGGCGGGTCGAGCGTCTGCCGGCACGGACGTGGCTTCCCGTGCCGCAGCGAGCTGGCGGGCGACCACCATCTACGGCTTCACCAACCTAACGGAGCACTACTACCACTACTAACGACCCGCGGAGCAATTATTGCGGGTTTTGACGGCGTCCGGACGCGCCTGGCAGCCACGCCCAGCCACTCGCCAAATTCCCCCACTAATTCCTCGGCGGGCCGGCGCGCTCGCAGACCGGCGCCGCCTGACCCCAGTGGTCGTTGTGCGCGTGCGTGCAGACCAGCAGCGAAACGTCCTCGATCGCGAGCCCCACCTGCGCCATCGCGCGTTGCAGCTCGGCGATCGAATCGGGCCCGTGCGCGCCGGTGTCGACCAGCACGACACCCGGTCCGGCGGCGATCGCCCAGGCATTGCAGTGCGGCACGGCCGGGAACGGGAGCGGCAGGCGCAGGCGCCACAGCCCTGGCACCACGCGCTCCGCGACCGAGCTCGCGACGGCGGCTCATGCGTGCACGATAGTGCGGGCGTAGACTGGGCGTGCCGATGTCGACCACAGACGTTGCGAGGCGCTACTTCCAGGCGCTCGCCGCCCACGATCTGGACCGGGTGGTGTCGTGCTGGGCCCCCGGCGCCGTGGACCGGTTCGTCGGCCAGCGGGAGATGGTTGCGCCCGACGGGATCAGGCGCTACTTCTGGGAGCTGTTCCAGGCGTTTCCCGACTTCCGCTTCGAGGTGATCGACCTGACCAGCTACCGGGGCCGCTCCGCGGTGCGCTGGCGGGCGCGCGCGACGTTCGCCGGTCCGGGCCGGTTTCAAGGCTTCGCTCCCAACGGGGCGCGGATCACGATCGAGGGCTGCGACGTATTGACTGTCGCCGACGAGCGCATCCAGCACGGCGACGCGTATCTCGACCGCGGCGACATCGCCCGTCAGCTGGGCTTCCTACCGCCTGCCGGGTCGCCGACCGAGGCCCGGCTGGCAAAGCTGGCCAACGTTCGCACGCGGCTGCAGTCGTGGGTTCGCGGCGCCGCGCCGGAGCGGATCGCCGACGGCGTGTGGCTGTTGCGCGGAGGGTTTCCGCTCAAGGCGATGAACGTGTACCTGCTCGAGCACGACGGCGGCGTGACGGTGTTCGACTCCGGCATCGCCCAGATGACGACCGCCGTCGCCGCGGCGGGCGCGCGGCTGGGCGGCGTCAAGCGGATCGTGCTCGGTAACGCCGATGCCGATCACCGCGGCGCGGCCCCGGGGCTCGACGTCCCGGTCCTCTGCCATCCTGCCGAGCGCGACGCGGCCGAGTCGCAGTCGCCGTTTCGCAAGTACTGGGATTTCTCCAAGCTCGACGCCCACGGCCGGTGGCTGCTGTCAAAGCTCGTGCCGATCTGGGACGGGGGCGCGGTGCAGGTCGCGGGGACCATCCAGGAGGGAGATCGGGTCGCCGACTTCCGCGTCGTCGAGCTGCCCGGCCATGCGCCGGGCCTGATCGGGCTGTTTCGCGAGGCCGACCGCCTGGCGCTGGTCAGCGATTGCATCCACACGCTGGACCCGCAGACGGGGATCAAGGGCGCGCCGCGGATCCCACATCCGGCGTTCGACCTCGACGAGGAGCAGGCGCGGTCGTCGGTGCGCAAGCTCGCCGAGCTCGAGCCGTCGGCTGCCTGGCTGGGCCACGCTGAGCCGGTCACCGGCGACGTGCGCGCGCAGCTCGAGCAGGCCGCGTCGGCGCGGTCTTAGGGCCCTTAGCGTGGGCCGGCGCAACCGCCAGCGCGACAAGCTCGCCGCAGCGCCCGCCGAGTACCGCGACGAGGACGGCAGCCTGCTAATGCTGCGCGGCTCGTTGTCGCCCGCCTCGCGGCGCGACTATGCGGCCGTACTCGCCGGCGGCCAACACCGCGAGGATGCGTGGCAGCGCGGGGTCGAGTTCCTGTTCGAGCGCCTCGCGGTGTCGTGGTCGATCGCGGGGGTGCCGATCGAGCGCCAGAAGGAGCTGCTCGGGCGCTATCGGATCGCCTCCGAGCGGGAGCGCCGGTTCGTCCGCGACTGCCTGCGCGCGCACCTGCACGAGCACTTCCCGGAGCTGCAGGCGCCGTGATCGATGCCGACAAGTTCGCGGCGCTGCTGTGCGACTGGTCGCTTCAGGCGCGCGCCGGCGAGCAGGTGCTGATCGGGTCGAGCACGCTCGCGCTCGAGCTCGTGCGCGCGCTGCACCGCGAGTTGCTGGCGCGCGGCGCCTGGCCGCTGCTGCGGATCGCGCCGCCGTGGCAGGGGCCCGACTTCTACCGCCACGCCCTTGCGGAGCAGCTCGACGGCTACGCGGCGGTCGAGCTCACCGAGGCCCAGGGCGCCGACGTGTCGCTGCAGATCGACGCGCCCGCCAACACCCGCGCGCTCGCCGACGTCGATCCGGAGCTGATCGCGCGTGCCGCGCGCGCCCGGCAACCGGTCCGCGATGCGCGGCTCGCGCGCCGCTGGGCGATCACGCAATGGCCGACCGCCGCGCTGGCGCAGCAGGCCGGTGTCGGCGAGGACGCGTATGCGGCGTTCCTGTCGCGCGCGCTGTTCCTGGACCGGCCTGACCCGGTCGCCGCGTGGCGTGAGCTCAGCGTCCGCCAGCAGGCGCTGGTGGCAAGGCTCTCGCAGGCGCGCGAGATCCGGATCGAGGCCGAGGGAACCGATCTGCGCCTGCGCGTCGACGGCCGGCGCTGGATCAACTCCGACGGCCGGCGCAACATGCCCAGCGGCGAGGTGTTCACAGGCCCGCACGAGCGCTCGGCCAACGGCACGATCACGTTCACGATCCCGTCGAGCCCGCGCGGCGTAGAGGTCGCAGACGTGCAGCTGCGCTTCGCCGACGGCGAGGTCGTCGCTGCCAGCGCCGCGCGCGGCGAGGCCTATCTGCGCGCGGCGCTGGCGACCGACGCCGGCGCGCGGGCGGTCGGGGAGCTGGGGATCGGGACCAATCCGGGGATCGACCGTCCGAGCGGCT
>JBEKRJ010000072.1:0-11950 GCA_049518835.1 Solirubrobacteraceae bacterium | reverse complement strand
GTTCCGTGACGTACTTCGCGGCCTGGGCCGCGGACGCCGATCCTGACCGGCTGTCCGAGGCAGCGGCGCTCGCGGCCGCGGCGGCCGCCGACGGCGGCCGCGAGGTGACCGCCTCGGCGATTCAGGCGCACGGCGGGATCGGCTTCACCTGGGAGGCCGAGATCCACTGGCTCTACAAGCGCGCACAACTAGACGCCGCGTTGCTTGGCTCGGCGCACGGACACCGGCTTGCGCTTGCGCGCGCCGCGGCGAGTCGAATCGCAGTCGCCGCCGCCACTAGGACTAGGTGACGGCGTGGCCCCTGCCCGTCAAGAACAGCACGAGTGCCACCAGTGCCAGCAGGAACAGCAGCGGGTGAATCGTCAGGCCCCCCGCGACAGCGAGCACGAGCAGCACTACAACTAGCGCTAACAGCATGTAAATCTCCTTTGCCTGCCCCCGTATGTGTTGTCAGTGTCAGGTCTACCCGACGGGGTTTGCAGCAAACACGCGAGGGCGGCCAAGGCCGCAACCGCTGTCGTGGCGTCAGCAGTCCGCGGTTAACCGCCTCCGACCGGCTGTCAGGTTCGCAACCGGTAACGGGCCACTTCGCCGGCCGTTTGCGCGATCATGCGCCCGTCACGCTCGAGTAGGTCGAGGTGGCCTTGCGTGTGCTGGATGCCGAGCACCAGCCGCCCACCTTCGGGCTGGCCTTGCAAGCGGCCGGCGATCTCGAACGGGGTCGCGGGGCCGCCGGCCAGGATCGCGGCGATCTCGTCGGCCCGCCGGCGGCTGTGGCTCCGCGTCCGGTCCGCGAGCATGCCGAGCTTCGCGAACGCGCGGCCGTGCCCGGGAAGCACGACGGCCGGGTCGAGCGCCACGAACCGCGTCAGTCCGTCGAGGTACTCGAGAAAGCTGCGCCGGCGGGTGGCCAGGTCGCGCCCGTCGAGGCTGGGGACGGGGATGATCCGGGCGAGCAGGTGATCACCGCTGAACAGCGCGCGGTCCGCGGGATCCCACAGCGACAGATGGCCGACCGCATGCCCGGGGCTGATCAAGCAGGCCAACTGCCGGCCGCCGGCGGTCAGCAGCTCGCCGTCCGACACGCCTTTGATGATGCTCGGGTCGGGCCGGGTGACGGCGCGCTCGAACTCGGCGTCACCGACTTCGACGAGCTCTGCCGCGGTTGCCGCGGGGACTCCAAGTGCGACCAGCAGCTCGCGCCTGGGACTTGGGTCCCGCGGCGCGATCAGGCTCGGGACCTCGGGCGACCCGCACACGATCGGCGCCCCCGAGCGCGCGGCGAGCGTCGCTGCCGCGCCGAAGTGATCTGAGTGAGCGTGGGTGACGACGATCTGCTCGACGTCCTGCACCCGCAGGCCCTCCGCGCCGAGCGCCGCCTCGATCTGATCGAGTGAGCCCGGCAGCAGCGCCCCTGGGTCGAGCACCGTGATCGGGCGGTCGAGCAGCAGGTAGCAGTTCAGTCGCCCGGCGCCGAACGGCGTCGGCAAGCTCACGCGGCCGACACGCTCCGGCAGGGTCTTGACGAACGGCGGCAGGATCGGTGCCATCGCCCGCAGTATCGCCTGGCGACGAGCGCCGGCGCCCCCCGGGCGCCGGCGACTATGCCGGCGCGCGCGCCGCGGCGAGCTTGTGGACGGCTGCGACGATTGCCTCGGCGTCGATCCCGGCCGCGTGCAGCAGCTCGCCGGCGGAGCCCGAGGTTGGCATCCCGGCGACGGCGAGCTTGATCACCGGGGGATGCTGGGGCAGCTCTGCGACGGCGCTGAGGACCGCTTCGCCGAGCCCGCCGGCCGGCCAGTGGTCCTCGACGGTCACGAGCGCGCCGGTCTCGCGCGCCGCCGTTTGGAGGGTGGCGGCGTCGATCGGCTTGATCGAGTAGCAGTCGATCACGCGCACGTGGGTGCCCTCGGACTCGAGCTCGTCGGCGGCCTGCTCGGCCTGCTCGACGGTGATCCCGCAGGCGACGATCGTGAGCTCGTCGTCGGCGCCGGCGCGGACCGTGCGGCTGGCGCCGATCCGGATGTCCTCGTCGGGCCCGGTGCGCACGCGCGTCTTGGGTCGCAGGGTGCGCAGGTAGGAGATCCCCGGCCGGTCGGCCATCTCCGCGACCAGTTGCGCGGCCTGGTTGGCGTCGGACGGGTGCAGGACCGCGCTGCCGTGGACGGCGCGCAACGCGGCGAAGTCCTCGAGCGCCATCTGCGACGGGCCGTCCTCGCCGATCGAGACGCCGGCGTGCGAGCCGCACAGGCGGATGTCGGCGCGGGAGATCGCGGCCATCCGGATGAAGTCGTACGCCCGCGTGAGGAAGGCCGCGAACGTCGATGCGAACGGGACCCAGCCGCGCACCTGGAAGCCGACGGCGGCGGCGATCAGCTGCTGCTCGGCGATGAACATCTCGAAGTAGCGGTCGGGATGCGCGTCGGCGAACAGGTGCGACATGGTCGAGTTCGAGACCTCGCCGTCGAGCGCGACGACGTCGCCGCGGATCTGCCCGAGCGCCGCGAGCGCCTCGCCGTACGCCTGGCGGGTGGCGACCTCGTCGCCGACCTCATAGCGGGGCAGCTCGCCGCCCGGGACCGCGAAGCGGTGCGGGGCGCCGCCGGCGTCCGGCGTGGCGACCGTGACCGTCAGCCGACGCTCGCCGCCGAGCTCCTCGATCGCCCCCGCGGGGTCGTCGAGCGGCTTGCCGTGCTTGCCGGGCTGGTCCTCGACCGCCTTCACGCCGCGTCCCTTGCGCGTGCGCGCGAGCACCACCGTCGGGTGCCCGGTCGTCCGCCGCGCCTCCGAGAACGCGGCTTCGATCGCGTCGAGGTCGTGCCCGTCGATCACGATCGCGTGCCAGCCGAACGCGCGCACGCGGGCGGCGTAGCCGTCGAGGTCCCACCCGAGCATCGTCTCGCGCGTCTGGCCGAGGCGGTTGACGTCGACGATCGCCGTCAGGTTGTCCAGACCGGCCCACGCCCCGTGCTGAAACGCCTCCCAGATCGACCCCTCCGCCAGCTCGGAGTCGCCGCACAGGACCCACACGCGGTAGGGCAGCCGGTCGAGCTGCTTGCCGGCGATCGCCAGCCCGACGCCGATCGGCAACCCCTGGCCGAGCGAGCCCGTGGCGACGTCGGTCGGCGGGATCGCCGGCGTGGGATGGCCCTCCAGGCGGCTGCCGAACTTGCGAAAGCGCAGCAGCTCGGCGTCGTCGATCGCCCCGGCGGCCTTGAGCATCGCGTAGTACAACGGCGAGGCGTGACCCTTGGAGAAGATCAAGTGGTCGCGGCGCGGATCGTCCGGGGCGGCGAAGTCCAGTCGCAGATGGCCGTCGAGCAGCACGGCCATTAGGTCGGCGGCCGACATCGACGAGGTCGGGTGACCGGAGCCCGCGGCCGCGCTGGCACGGACCGAGTCGACCCGCAGTTGCTGCGCGAGCTCGTGCCGGAAAGCTGTGTCGGCCATCGTCAGGCCGCCACGAGCTGGTCGCGCTTGGCCGCCACGCCGTCGAGCAGCTCGCGAAACGAGTCGGCAAACTTCTCGACTCCCTCCTGCTCGAGCACGGCGACGACGTCGTCGTAGTCGACGCCGGCGTGCGCAAAGCGCTCGATCGTCGCGCGCGCGTCGTCGACGTCGCGCTCGAGCGTGTCCTCCACGCGGCCGTGATCGGTGAACGCCGCGATCGTCTCGCGGGGCATCGTGTTGACCGTGTCGGGGCCGATGAGCTCCTCGACGTAGCGCACGACGCGGTACGCGGGGTTCTTGGTCGAGGTCGAGGCCCACAGGCACCGCTGCGGCGAGCCGCCCGCCGCCTCGAGCTCCTGCCAGTCGGGGCCGCTGAACAGCTGCTTGTAGGTCTGGTAGGCGAGCTTGGCGTTGGCGATCGCGAGCTTGCCCTTCAACTCGTCGTGGCCGCCGAGCTCCTCGAGCCGGCGATCGGCCTCGGTGTCGACGCGCGAGACGAAGAACGACGCGACCGACGCGACCGTGCGCAGGTCGCCGCCGGCGTCCCGCAGCCGTCGCAGGCCGCGCACGTATGCCTCGGCGGCGCCACGATGGCGGTCGAGCGAGAACAGCAGCGTGACGTTGACAGGGATGCCCACCGCGATCGTGTCCTCGATCGCCTGCAGGCCCGGCGCGGTGCCCGGGATCTTGACGAACAGGTTGGGCCGCTCGATCAGCTTGTGCAAGCGCCGAGCTTCGGCCGCCGTCGCCCCCGCGTCGCGGGCAAAGTTGGGGTCGACCTCGAGTGACACCCAGCCGTCGCGAGTGCGCTCGTCGCGCTCGAACACCGCGGCCATCAGGTCGCAGGCCTCGCGGACGTCGTCGCGCGCGAGCGCCAGGAATACCTCCTTGGGGTCGCGCTCGGACTGCAGCACCTCGCGGAGCTGCTCGTCATAGGCGTTGCCGTCGGCGATCGCGCTTTGGAAGATCGTCGGGTTGGAGGTCAGGCCGACGATCCCATCCTGCGCGAGCCCTGCCAGCTCGCCATCGCGCACGAACTCGCGCGAGATGTAATCGATCCACGGACTCTGGCCATGCTCTCTGAGCAGCTGCAACGGTGTCGTCATCAAGCCCTCCGGTTCTGAGTCGGATTTCAACTATAGGCAGCTACCCTCGGGCGACTGCGGGAAACGGAGGACGTCGAGCTACGCCGCGCCGCCGGCGCCCAGGCGCGCGGCGCCCATCGCGACGTGCTCGATCGCCGACGCGATCTCGGAGGTGGCCTTGCCGGCCTGGTCGGACCCTGTCGCCATCTGGTGCGAGGTGTCGTCGATCGACGCGGCGGTGCTGGAGACGCGGGCGACGAGGCCGCGCAGCTGCTCGACGCTCGCGTTGTACGCCGCGTAGCAGGCGAGGTGGCCGAATCATTGGTTTAGAGAACTTCAACGGGTTGAAGCCAACGTTTGTTCGAGTCGCCGCCAAGGGCGCCCGAGGTACCGCAGCGGCCGGCCGCGAGGAGTCAGCCGCTGGCCGCGGCGTCGATCTCGGCGGCGAGCGAGCGCCACAGCGTCACGTGCACCTTTGGGCGCACGCGCGTCGAGGCCGTGCCGGCGCGGCCGGTCGAGATCGCCTGCATCGCCTCCGGGGTGGTGGCGAAGCGCTGCAGCGCGAGCGCGGCGGGAAGCGCGCGGCCGAGCCCGAGCGTGCTCGCGTGCCACAGCTCGACGATCGGCGTGCCGCGGACGTCGAGCCGCACGAGCGCGCGCCGCCGGACCTCGTCGAGCACCGAGTGGACGAGCGTCAACACGATCCCCTCGCCGGCGGCGGCCGCGCCGATCGCGGCCGCATGGCTGTCGTAGGTGACGATCTGCGCCGGGGCGAACCGGTTGCGCGCCAGGAACTGACTCATCGCGGTGGTCGGGTCGAGGTCCGGCGGCCCCAGCAGCCAGCGTTCGCCCGCCAGCTCGGAGGCGGCGATCGCGCGCGCCTTGGCGAGCGGATGACCGGGCGCCGCGACGACCATGATCCGGCAGCGCAGAAACGGGACCGAGGCGATCGTCCCGGCGCGCTCGCGACCGGGATGAGGGCCGAGCGCGATGTCGGCGCGGCGGTTGTCAAGCAGCTCGCCGAAGGCGCTGCCGGGCACCGATTCGATCGCGATCTCGAGCCCCTCGTCGCGGTTGCCAAAAGCCTCGATCAGGGGACCGATGTGCTCTGCGACGAGGCTCGTGGCGGCGACCTGCATGTGGCGCGGCTGACCGGGCGAGTCGTGCACGGAGCGCCGCGCCTGCTCGGCGAGCCCGAGGATCTCGCCGGCCAGCGCGGCCAGTCGCCGGCCGCCGGCGGTCAGCGCGATCCCGCGCCCGTCGCGGACGAACAGCTCGTCGCCCAGCTCCTTGCGCAGCGCCGCGACCGCGACCGAGACGGCCGGCTCGGTCACCTGCAGCTCCGCGGCCGCCGCCTTGACCGAGCCCAGGCGGGCGACGAGGACAAACGACTGCAGCTGAGCTAGGGTCACGGTTGCCTCGGGTTAAGCGATCACTTAAGTGCCCGGCGGGGCATCGACGATAACAGGCGACAAGTGGAGCTTTTGCAAGCATTAGCTTGGAACTTCAGCGCCAAGCCCCCATCAATAAATAAGTCCTGACTCTTAAGTGATCGCTTAGGTCTTGTTGGCGCCGGGCCCGCGCCGGCGCGATCCTGCAACTCGGAGAGAGGAAGGCAAGCGCCCGGCTTGCGTCCTTACGGTCAGAGAGGACTTGGTGCAGGTTCCAGCGCCGTTTGAATACGAGCGAGCGACGAGCGTCGAGCACGCGCTCGAGTTGCTGCGCACGCTCGGGCCTGAGGCGCGGCTGCTGGCGGGCGGTCACTCGCTGTTGCCGATGATGAAGCTGCGCCTGGCGACGCCGGCGTACCTGATCGACCTCGACGGATTGGCCGACGAGCTCGGCTACATCCGCGCGCACGACGCCGAGGTCCGGATCGGCGCGATGACCCGCCACCGCGCGCTGCTGGAGTCGCCGCTGCTGCGCGCCCGGCTGGCGATCTTCGCCGACGCCGAGCGCGTGATCGCAGACCCGGTCGTGCGCAACCGCGGCACGATCGGCGGCGCGCTGTGCCAGGCCGACCCGGCCGAGGACCTGTCCGCCGTGTGCGCGGCGATCGGCGCGCGGCTGGTGATCCGGGGGATCGATTCAGAGCGGGTGCTCGGGATGCGCGAGTTCTACCGCGGGCCCTACCGGACCGCGGTCGGCGAGGATCAGCTGCTGGTCGAGATCCGCGTCCCGTTGGATCGGGCGGCGGGCAGCGCGTACGAAAAGGTCAACCGCCGCGTGGGCGACTGGGCGCTCGCGGCGGCCGCGGCCCGCGTCGTGCTCGCCGGCGCCACGATCGAGCGGGCGGGGATTGCGCTGGCCGCGGTCGGGGCGGACGTCACCTCGGCGGCGGCGGAGGCCGCGCTAGCCGGCGAGCAGCCGTCCGAGCAACTGCTCGCGCACGCCGCGCGGCTGGCGGCGCGCGACTGCGCACCGGTGTCCGACCAGCGCGGCTCCGCGGAGTACAAGCGCCACGTCGCCGCGGTGCTGGCGACGCGGGCGCTGCGCCGGGCGCTCGCGCGGGCCCGCGGGGAGGCCACGTGATGCTCGTGACCGTGTCGGTCAACGACGCCGAGTACACGCGCGACGTCGAGCCGCGGCTGCTGCTGGTGCACTTCCTGCGCGACGAGCTGCGCCTGACCGGGACGCACTGGGGCTGCGACACGTCGACGTGCGGGACTTGCGTCGTGTTGATGGACGGCGAGCCGGTCAAGTCGTGCACGGTGCTGACCGCGACGGCCGCCGGACACGAGATCCGGACGGTCGAGGGACTCGAGGTCGACGGCGTGCTCGATCCCGTGCAGCAGGGGTTCACCGAGCAGCACGGGCTGCAGTGCGGCTTCTGCACGCCCGGGATGATGCTGACCGCTCGCGCGCTGCTCGATCGCCGGCGCGACGGGCCGCCGCTGACCGACGCCGAGATCCGCGAGGCGATCTCGGGCCAGATCTGCCGCTGCACGGGCTACACGACGATCGTGCGCTCGATCCGCTGGGCGGCCGAGCATTGCAACATCGAGGTGTCAAGTTGATCGGAGGTGATCTCGTGGCCGTGACGGTCTTGACCGCTGCAGCGACTGGGTGGGACGTGGGGCTGGCGCTGGGCGTGGTCGTCGTGCTCGTCGCAGCCGCGCTCGTGATCGCGATCGTCGTGCTGGCGTCGAGGATCGCGACGCAGGCGCGGACGGCCGTGGACGGGGTGCAGCGGGTGCGCGAGCAGACCGACGCGCTGAGCGGGATCGCGCGGATCAACGACTCGGGCGTCCGGGTCCTGCATGCGGCGCGCGCGCTGCGCAAGGTAGCGGTCGGCAAATGACGGTCGCATTCGCGCTTTCCAATCATGGCGCGTGGGGGATCGCGCTCGGGATCGGCGTCGTCGCCGCGCTGACCGTGGCGGCGCTGCTGGCGGCGCTGATCAGGAGCGTGCTGTCGATCGAGCGGTCCGCCGGCGCGCTGCTGGCGGTCGCGGGCGAGGTCGCCGCCAACACCGCAAACATCCCTCAGCTGCAGGCGACCGCGCCGGTGCTGGGGCTGATCGTGGAGGAGGCCGTGGTGCAGGACGGATACATGAACGCGCTCACCGACGGGTACGGCGGCGCATGACCGCCTTGATCAACCTCAGCGTGCTGCACGCGGCCGTCGTCGTCGGGGTGCTGGCGGCTGCGCTGATCGCGATCCGCCGCAGCCTCGAGTCGACCGCCGCGAAGCTCGCGACGGTCGCCGGCGCGCTGGCGAGCGTCGAGTCGGCGCACCTGCGGGCGCTCGAGCCGGCGGTCGAGGCAATCAACGCGCAGTTCGACGTGATCCTCGGCGCGATGCCCGCGATCGCGGCGAAGGCGGCGGTCGTCGCCGAGAGGAGGCCGCGGTGATGCTCGAGTGGATCGGCGACGCGGTGCTGGCGCTCGTGGTCGCGCCGGTGGTCGTGTACCTGTTGCGCGGCGTGCGCAATGCGGCCGACGGCATCGTCGCCAGCGTCGAGCAGATCGCGGCGGCGGCGCAGGCCGGATCCAGCGACCTCGATGCCGCGGCGCTGCTGTTGCAGACGCAAGACCAGGTGGCAGCGACGGTCGAGGTGGTCGCCGGCTACGGCGGCTCACTGGACGTGATCGTCGACGACGCGATCGAGGAAGGAGCAGCCTGATGCCGGCAGCCGGCGTGGTGATGATGATCGCGGTCGTCGCGATCGTGGTGGCGCTGGTGTTCTATCTCGGGGCGGTGATCGTCGCGCTGGCGCGGATCCGCCGAGCGCTCGACGCGGCGATCGCCGGCGTCGCCGGGATCATCGACAAGAGCGCGCCCGTCGCGGGCGTCGTGCAGAAGATCAACGCGGACCTCGATGCGGGCGTCGACCTGCTCGAGGGGCTGCTGGTCAAGAAGGCCGGCCTGGAGGATGCGGTCGGGCTGGTCGACGGGCTGTATCCGGGCGCGGCCGCGGACGGGCTGCGCCAGTTCCCCGACAGCGCTCGCGTGCGGGTGCCGCGGATCGCGGAGGTGTACACGAAGGGCACGCTGACGCTCGCCCGGCTCGGCCGGGAGGCGCCGATCGCAGCCGCGAGCCCGAACGGACCCGCGCTGCGCGACCCTCCCTACGGGAGCCTGGCGGCGCGGTTGCTGTACCCGGAGGTGCGTCAATCGCACCCGGACCATCTGCCCCGCTCGCCCGTGATCGGCACCGACGCGCCGGTGCGCTACGAGCCCAGCGAGGAGCCGGGAGTGCGCCGGCGGATGCCGGTCGGGACGACGGGAGGTGAGCGCTGATGCAGACACCGGCCCGATGCGACTACGAGCGCGCGACCAGCGTCGACGGGGCGATCGCCGCGCTCACGCGGGTTGGCTCGGGGGCGCGGATCATCGCCGGCGGCCACAGCCTGATCCCGATGATGAAGCTGCGGCTCGCGACGCCCGAGCACCTGATCGACATCAACGACCTCGACGAGCTGTCATACATCCGCCGCCAGGGCGACGAGCTCCGAATCGGGGCGCTGACCCGGCACGTCGAGCTGCTGCAGTCCGACCTGCTGGCGCAGTTCGCGCCTGCGTTTCGCGACGCCGAGCAGGTGATCGCCGACCCGGTCGTGCGCAACCGCGGCACGATCGGCGGCTCGCTGTGCCAGGCCGACGCGGCCGAGGACCTGAGCGCGGTGTGCGCGGCGCTCAAGGCGCAGGTCGTGATCCGTTCGGCGCGCGGCGCCCGGGTGGTGTCGATCGATGAGTTCTACGTCGGCCCGTTTCAGACCGCGGTCGGTGACGCGGAACTGCTGTGCGAGGTCCGGGTCCCTCTCCGAGCCGGTGGTGGCAGCGCGCACGAGAAGGTCGAGCGGCGCGCCGGCGACTTCGCGATCGCCGCGGTCTCGGCGGCGATCTGGATCGACGGCGCGACGATCGCCGATGCCGGGATCGGGCTCAGCGCGCTTGGCCCGACGACGCTGCCGGCGACGCGCGCCGAGGAGTTGCTGCTGGGACAGTTGCCGTCCGAGCAGTTGTTTGCGGCCGCCGGCGAGCTCGCGGCGGCCGACTGCGCGCCGCTCGCGGACGGTCGCGGCCCCGCCGACTACAAGCGCCACCTCGCCGGCGTGCTGACCAAGCGCGCGCTGCTGCGCGCGACGTCGCGCGCCCTGCACCAGGAGGATTGACACGCCGATGCAAGTTACGATCACGATCAACGGCGAGCGCGTCGCACGCGACGTCGAGGCGCGCAAGCTGCTGGTGCACTTCATCCGCGAGACACCGGGGCTGACGGGCACGCACTGGGGGTGTGACACCTCCAACTGCGGCGCCTGCGTGGTGCTGATGGACGGCAAGCCGCTGAAGTCGTGCACGATCCTCGCGGCGATGTGCGAGGGTCACGCGATCGAGACGGTCGAGTCGCTCGAAGTCGACGGCGAGCTGGACCCCGTGCAGCAGGGCTTTCACGAGTGCCATGCGCTGCACTGCGGATTCTGCACGCCGGGGATGCTGATGACCGCCCGCGCGCTCTTGAACGAGAATCCGGATCCGAGCGAGCACGAGATCCGGACCGCGATCTCGGGTCAGATCTGCAGGTGCACGGGCTACAAGAACATCGTCGCGGCCGTGCGCTGGGCCGCCGAGCACTCCGGTTCGAAAGTGGAGGCATGAGCATGGCAACCGTCGAGAGCCGCCCGATCGGCTTCGGCCGCCTGAAGCGCAAGGAGGATGCGCGCTTCATCCGCGGCAAGGGCACTTACCTGGACGACATCAGCCTGCCCGGGATGCTGCACGGGGCGATCCTGCGCAGCCCGTTTGCACACGCGACGATCGTCTCGATCGACACCTCCGCTGCGCTGCAGCTGCCGGGCGTGGCCGCGGTGATCACTGCCAAGGACCTCGAGACGCTCGGGCTCGCGTGGATGCCGACGATCTCGTATGACACGCAGGCGGTGCTGGCGGGCGACAAGGTGCGCTTCCAGGGCCAGGAGGTGGCGTTTGTGATCGCCGCCGACGAGTACATCGCCCGCGACGCGCTGGCGCTGATCGACGTCGAGTACGAGCCGCTGCCGGCGGTGGTGAATGCCCGGCGGGCGCTCGATCCTGAAGCGCCGCTGATCCGCGACGACAAGCAGGGACAGGTCGACAACCTCGCCAGCCCGCTGTGGGAGGCCGGCGACGAGGACGCGACCGACCGGGTGTTCGCGCAGGCGGACGTGGTCGTGGCGCGCGACATCATCTACCCGCGCTGTCACCCGGCGCCGTTGGAGACGTGCGGGATGATCGCGGACTTCAACCCGGACACCGGGCAGCTGGACATCTACAACGGCAACCAGGCGCCACACGCGCACCGGACCGTGTACGCGCGCGTCGCCGGGCTGGCCGAGCACATGATCCGGATCCGCTGCAACGACATCGGCGGCGGCTTTGGCAACAAGGTGCCGGTGTACCCCGGCTACGTGTGCGCGATCGCGGGCTCGATCGTCGCCGGCGCGCCGATCAAGTGGGTCGAGGACCGGTCCGAGAACCTGATCTCGACCGGGTTCGCGCGCGACTACATCATGCACGCCGAGATCTGCGCCAAGGACGGCCGGATCACCGGACTGCGCGTCGACGTGATCGCCGACCACGGCGCGTTTGATTCGACCGCGCAGCCGACCAAGTTCCCGGCCGGCTTCTTTCACATCGTCTGCGGCTCGTATGACCTGCAGGCAGCGCACGTCAAGGTGCGAGCCGTTTACACCAACAAGGCGCCGGGCGGAGTCGCGTACCGGTGCTCCTTCCGGATCACCGAGGCGGTGTACCTGGTCGAGCGGATGGTGAATGCGCTGGCGCTCGAGCTGGGCGTCGACCAGATCGAGCTGCGGATGCGCAGCTTCATCGGCCCCGAGCAGTTTCCCTACGAGACGACGACCGGCTGGACGTATGACTCGGGCAACTACGCGAACACGATGCGCGTGGCGATGGAGCTCGCCGGGTATGAC